>DFBX01000129.1 GCA_002366795.1 Rhodobacteraceae bacterium UBA3069
CCGCACTGGGGGCGTAGGTTTTGTCAGACATCGGTCAGCCTTTCGGTTTAGCATCCATCAAAAAGAGAAACCGCCCCCTTCCACGCGGGAAGGGGGCGGCCCAAAGCCATTAAATGGCAAGATATTCGGAGCGCAACTCGTCGTTTTGCAGGACTTCGGCGGCAGACCCGTCATAGACCACGGTGCCGGTGTCCAGGATCACCGCGCGGTCGGCCAGTTCCAGCGCGCGCACGGCGTTCTGTTCGACGATCACGGTGGTGATGCCCTGTTCCTTGATAAGCCGCAGGGTTTTTTCGATCTCGTCCACGATCACGGGGGCCAAGCCCTCGTAGGGTTCGTCCAGCAGCAGGACCTTGATGTCGCGGGCAAGCGCGCGAGCGATGGACAGCATCTGCTGTTCGCCGCCCGACAGGGTCACGCCCTCTTGCAGACGGCGTTCGCCCAGACGGGGAAACAGCTCATACAGGCGCTCAATCGACCAGCCGATGGGGGGGGCGATCTGCGCCAGTTTTATGTTTTCCTCGACGGTGAGGCCGGCGATGATACGTCGGTCTTCAGGGACCAGACCGATACCCAGTTGCGCAGCCTCGTATGACTTTTTCAGGTGCAGTGGCTGGTGATCCAACCAGACTTCGCCATGGCTGATCTGCGGGTCCTCCAGCCGTGCAATGGCACGCAGGGTCGAGGTTTTACCCGCACCGTTGCGGCCCAGCAGCGCCAGAATTTCGCCCTCGTGGACGTTAAAGCTGACACCTTGCACGATGTAGCTTTCGCCATAATAGGCGTGGATATCCCAGACCGACAGAAAGGCGGGGGCGGTTTCGGCCAGATTATGGCCTTTGGAGAAATCGGGTTTCACATTCATGGTAACTCTCCTCTACGCGCTTTCGCCCAGATAGGCTTCCCGTACTTTCGGATTACCTTTGATGTTTTCCGGGGCATCCTCGACTAGGGGCGTGCCCTGTGCAAGAACGGTGATCCGGTCGGCCAGCGAAAACACAACGTGCATGTCGTGTTCGATGATTGCCATGGTGATGTCGCGCTTTTCCTTGATCTCTTTAAGCAAATCGATCGTGTTGTTAGTGTCGGCGCGGGCCATGCCCGCGGTCGGCTCGTCCAGCAACAGAAGTCGCGGTTCTTGCACAAGGCACATGGCCGTTTCAAGTCGCCGCTTGTCGCCGCGCGACATCGAGGCAGAGTGCATGTGCCGCTTTTCGATCATGTTCACGTCGATCAGCATCTGTTCGGCTTTTTCGGCCAGTTCCTTTTCGGCGGCCACGCTTTCATAGGCGTGCAGCCGGAAGGCGCCGTCGCGGCGGGCGAAACAGGGGATCATCATGTTTTCCAGCACCGTGAGATCGCCGAAGATTTCCGGCGTCTGGAACACACGCGAAATGCCCATCTGATTGATCTGGTACGGCTTGCGCCCCAGAACCGATTGCCCGTCGAACATGACCGACCCGGTGTCCGGGATCAGTTTGCCCACAAGGCAGTTCAGCAAGGTGGATTTGCCCGCGCCGTTCGGCCCGATGATGGCGTGAACCGTGTTTTCCTTTACGGAAAGGTTCACGTCACTCAGTGCCTGCAAGCCCCCGAAGCGTTTGTTGACGCCTTTGACTTCAAGAATTCCCATCTTTGACGTCTCCTTATTCTGCGGGCTTGGTGGTGGGTTTGGCCGAATCTTTGGCCTTGCCCTTGCGGAACAGTTTGGCAATGCGCTGACCGCCTTCGACAAGGCCGCCGGGCAGGAAGATCACCACCAGCATGAACAGGATGCCCAGCGTCAGGTTCCAACCTTTACCGATGAACGGATGCATGACGAAGACCACGAAATTTTCCAGCCCGTCGGGCAGGAAGGCGAACCATTCATGCAGCACGTTGTCGTTGATCTTCGAGAAGATGTTCTCGAAATACTTGATGAAGCCCGCGCCAAGAACGGGGCCGATCAAGGTGCCCGCACCGCCAAGGATGGTCATCAGAACGACCTCGCCCGAGGCGGTCCATTGCATCCGCTCGGCGCCCGCAAGCGGGTCCATGGATGCCAGCAAGCCACCGGCCAGACCGGCATACATGCCCGAGATCACGAAAGCGGCCAGCGTGTAGGGGCGCGCGTTCAAACCCGTGTAGTTCACACGCTGCTGGTTCGATTTCACGGCCCGCAGCATCATGCCAAAGGGCGAGCGGAAGATGCGGATCGCGATGAAGAAGGCGATCAGCATGATAACAGCGCTGAAGTAGTAGCCGACGTTGAACTGGAACAGCCATGCGCCCATGTCCAGTTGGAAGGTCTGGCGCATTTCCATGCCGAACAGCGAGGTCACGGGGATAGATCCGTCCGCCGTGGCCGACTGGCCAAGGACGCGCGGATCGTTCAGCGTCAGTTGCAGGCCGGTTTCACCGTTGGTGATGGGCGTCAGCACCGAATAGGCCAGTGCGAACATCATCTGGGCGAAGGCCAGCGTCAGGATCGAGAAGTAGATCCCGGAGCGGCGCAAGCTGATGAAGCCGATGAGCAGGGCGAACAGGCCCGACACCACAATCGCCAGGAAGATCGCCGGAATGACGTTCATCGAAAGCAGTTTGAACATCCAGACCGCCGCGTAGGACCCCACCCCCAGGAAGGCCGCGTGGCCAAAGGACAGGTATCCGGTCAGGCCGAACAGGATGTTGAACCCGATGGCGAAGATGCCGAAGATCACGAACCGCTGCATCAGGTCGGGATAACCCGCGTTGAACTGCGCCAGGGCGGACCCTTCGGGGAAGGGGTTCAGGATGAATGGTGCGAACATTGTCAGCACCGCGACGATCAGCAACAGGGTGCTGTCTTTTTTGTCCAGTCCGAACATGGATTTAGTCCTCCATGACGCCCTTGCGACCCATAAGGCCACGCGGACGTGTCAGCAGAATGATGATGGCGACGACATAGATGATGATCTGGTTGATCCCGGGGATCAGGTCGATCACCTGCGTCATTGAGGCAAAGCTTTCCAGAATGCCCAAGAGGAAGCCGGCCAGAACGGCACCGGGCAGAGAGCCCATGCCGCCGACCACGACCACAACGAAGGACAGTACAAGGAAATCCATGCCCATGTGATAATTCGGGCTGTTGATCGGGCCATACATGACACCGGCAAGCCCTGCCACGGCGGCCGCGATACCGAACATGATGGTAAAGCGCTTGTCGATGTTGATGCCCAGCAGGCCCACGGTTTCACGGTCGGCCATGCCCGCGCGCACGACCATCCCGAAGGTCGTGAATTGCAGGAAGGCAAAGACGGCGCCGATGATCACGGCGGCAAAGCCGAAGTAGATGAGGCGCCAGTAGGGGTAGATGATCACGTTCGGATCCATGCCCAGCATCGCGCCAAAATCGAACGAGCCCTTGAAGGCGTCGGGCGCGGGGGTCGGAATGGGGTTGGCACCGAAGAAATACTTGATCAGCTCCTGCAGAACGATGGCCAGGCCAAAAGTCACAAG
This sequence comes from Rhodobacteraceae bacterium UBA3069, assembly GCA_002366795.1. Taxonomy (GTDB): domain Bacteria; phylum Pseudomonadota; class Alphaproteobacteria; order Rhodobacterales; family Rhodobacteraceae; genus UBA3069. The sequence goes on from DFBX01000129.1 coordinate 3,478, forward strand.
AATCTGGTCTGCATGGGGACGCTTGTAGAAGTGCTTGATCAGCCCGCGCTCCATGATGAAGCCGATGCCGATCATCACCGGAATGGTGAACAGAATGGCCAGTGGCACACCCCAATCGATGATCGCCGCGCCAAAGTCATCGCCGAACCATGCTTGGACATAGGGCGTTTTGACCTTCAGCGGATTGCCAAGGAAGTCGGTCTTGGTCGGGTCGATGGTTTCAACCGAAAGATTGAGGATCTTGTTGAGCGTAACTGCACAGAAAGAGCCGAGCATGAACAGCGCGCCGTGCGCGAAGTTCACGACACCCAGCGTGCCGAAGATAAGCGTCAGGCCAAGCGCGATCAGCGCATAGGCCGAGCCCTTGTCCAGCCCGTTGAGAATTTGCAGGAAGATAGCGTCCATTGTCCCACCTATGGATTAATCATGGGGAGCGGTGCCGCAAGCAATGCAGCGGTGCGAATAGGGGAGTAAGGGCAAAGAATAGGCCGCGCGAGGAATTGGATTCCCCGCGCGGCCCGGTCAGTGCAATACCTTAACCGGGATTGCAGGTGCCCAGGTTACCACCGGCGAACATGGGGTGGTCAGGTGCGTAGGTCACTTGCTCGACCGGGGTCACTTCGACAACTTCCAGAATGTCGAATTCGGAGGTCGGGTTTTCTTTACCCTTCACAACGAGAACGTCCTTGAAGCACTGGTGATCGTCGGCGCGATACAGCGTTTTACCGTTGCCCAAGCCGTCGAATTCGAACCCTTCCAGGGCCTCGCCGATGCCACAGGGGTTGAACGTGCCCGCGCGCTCTGCCGCATCTGCATAAAGCAGGGTCTGGCAATACACGGTGTGCGCCGCCTGCGACGGCGGGAAGCCGTACTTGGTGCCGAAGGATTTCACAAAGGCTTTGGAGCCTTCGTCCTGCAGCGACCAATGCCAGTTGGTGGACCCAAGGATGCCCTTGATGTTCTCACCCGCACCGCGTGCCATCAGGCGCGAGAACAGCGGAACGACGATTTCGAAGTTCTTGCCGTTCACCTGCTTTTCACGCAGGCCGAACTGCACGGCGTTGGTCAGCGAGTTGACCATGTTGCCGCCGTAGTGGTTCAGGATCAGCACGTCGGCGTCGGTTTGCAGAACCGGCGTGATGTAGGACGAGAAGTCGGTTTGCGACAGCGGGGTTTTCACCGTGTTGACGGTGGTCCAGCCCAAGGCTTCGGTCGCGGCCTTGATCGACTCTTCCTGGGTCCAGCCCCAAGTGTAGTCGGCGGTCAGGTGATAGGCCTTGCGGTCCTTGCCGTAACGTGCGGCCAGCACCGGTGCCAGCGCGGCACCCGACATGTAAGCGTTGAAGAAGTGGCGGAAGCCGTTGGCTTTCTTGTCTTTGCCGGTGGTGTCGTTCGAGTGGGTCAGACCCGCCATGAAGATCACGCCGGCCTCTTGGCACAGGCCCTGAACAGCGATAGCAACACCCGAGGAAGACCCGCCGGTGATCATGATTGCGCCATCTTTTTCGATCATCGACTTGGCCGATGCGCGGGCTGCGTCCGATTTGGTTTGCGTGTCGCCGCTGACATACTCGACTTTCTTGCCCAAGATACCATTGCCCTTCAGGGCCTTGGACGAGAAGGTGTTCATCATGCCGCCATCGCCGCCACCGTTCAGGTGTTCGACGGCCAGTTCATATGCGCGCAGCTCGTCCGCGCCTTCGTCAGCGTAGGGGCCGGTCTGGGGCACGTTGAAACCGAGGGTCACGGAACCGCCGGTCGGCTCGTTCATGTAGGCCGCGGCAGACGAGGCGGTGAAGATCGTCGGCAGAGCGACGCCAGCACCGGCAACGGCGCCGGTTTTCAGCACGCCACGACGAGTCATATTCGTTTTGGACATTTAATCCTCCCGTTTGGTGAAAAGCTCAGGGGGAACGCCTCCTCCAGACGGATCCCCAAGCTGCACTTAGTGCAAAGGCAGTATGGGGGAGGGTACGAAAACTTCGCAACAACTGCTTTATGTGAAACATTTTTTTTGTAAAAAAAATCACAATGCCATGGTAAGCCCTGTAAAGTTTTTATTTTGCAGTGCAGAAACCTGTTGAAAACGAAAGGAAACTGCGATGCCGCAACGGCAATTGGCCGGAACCCGTATCCGCGAACGCCGGATCATGGCGCGGATGCGTCAGGCGGATCTTGCGCAAAGGGCAGGAATATCGGCCTCTTACCTCAATCTGATCGAGCATAACCGCCGCAGAATCGGCGGGAAACTGCTGGTCCGCATCGCTGAGAAACTGTCGGTCGAGCCGTCTGTCCTGTCCGAAGGGGCCGAGGCAGCGCTGCTGTCCGCCCTGCGCGAGGCCCGCGCAGCCGCGCCCGGCGCCGGGGCCGAAGCCGACACGGTCGAGGAGTTCGCCAGCCGCTTTCCCGGTTGGGCCGCGTTGCTGGCCGAACGGCAAAAACGGGTCACCGACCTGGAGCGCACGGTCGAGGCGCTGACCGACCGACTGACCCATGACCCCCATCTGGCCGCCGCCCTGCACGAGATGCTGTCCACCGTGACGGCGATCCGGTCCACCGCGTCGATCCTGGCCGACACACGCGAGATCGAGAAGGAGTGGCGCGACCGTTTTCACCGCAATATCAACGAGGACGCGGCGCGGCTTGCCTCTTCCTCGCAGGCGCTTGTGTCCTACCTGGACGGCGCCAGCGAGGTCGAAGCCTCGGCCACGTCCCCGCAAGAGGAGCTGGAGGCTTTCCTTGCCGCGCAGGACTATCATTTCCCCAGTATCGAAGATGGCTCGGGCCGGATTTCGGACCTTGTGAACGACACGCCCATGCTGCAAAGCGCCCCGGCGCGCGGGCTGGCGCGGATGTGGCTGGAACGCTACCGGTCCGATGCCGAAGCCCTGCCGCTGGAGGCTCTGAAGCGCGCAATCGGGGTGCAAGGGGTGGACCCGGCCCGCATCGCCCGCCGCTTTCATGCCGATCTTGCCGCAGTGATGCGGCGCATGGCCAGTCTGCCTGCCGATTCCGGCATCGGGGGCGTTGGCATGGTCAGTTGCGATGCCTCGGGCACCATCACCTTTCGCCGCCCGCTGGACGGGTTTGCCCTGCCGCGTTTCGCGGCCGCCTGTCCGCTTTGGCCGCTGTTCCAGGCCTTGTCGCGGCCCATGGTGCCGCTGCGCCAGCATGTGGTGCAGCCCGGCCATGGCGAGGGGTTCCTGACCTATGCGATCTCGCAGCCGTCATCGGTGGTCAGTTTCGACGAAGAACCTCTGTTCGAGGCGCATATGCTGATCCTGCCTGCCACCCGTGTTGCGGCCGACGATGTGCGCGAAATTGGCGTCAGTTGCCGCATCTGCCCGCGTGAAGGCTGCGCCGGACGGCGCGAGCCGTCGATCCTGGCCGAGGGGTTCTGATGGCCGTCGCGAACAGGAGTTTTGACATGCAGGGGTTTCGCAAGGTATCCATTCAAAAACGCGCAGGTAACTCTGCCAGCTCTAGGGGGGGAACGATGACATGGGCAAACGCGTCCTTGTGATCGAGGATGAGCCGAACATCATCGAGGCAATCAGTTTTTTGTTAAGCCGCGAAGGTTGGCACGTGGATACACATTCGAACGGGCATGACGCGGCTGATGTGGTGCGTGCCAAGGCGCCCGACCTGCTGATCCTTGATGTAATGCTGCCGGGGCGTTCGGGCTATGACATCCTGACCGAATTGCGCGAGGACGAGGCTACCGCGAACCTTCCCGTATTGATGCTGACCGCGCGCGGCCAGTCCAAGGACCGCGATTTGGCCGAACGGCTGGGCGCAAGCCGGTTCATGACCAAGCCCTTCTCGAATGCGGAAGTGCTGGAGGCCGTTGGCGAGCTGGTGCCGTGAGCGCGGAAGGCCCCGATCCCACCGACAACATGCCGGCCGCCGAGCCGCGGGTAAAGCCGCGGGCACCCCTGTTCCTTGAACGGCGCAGTTATCGGCAGCGCCGGGTGCTGGACGCGCTGCGCCTTGTGCCCTTGCTGGGCGCCTTGCTGTGGGCGGTGCCACTATTGTGGCGTGACGGCTCTGTCCCCACCTCGCGCGCGATTCTTTATATTTTCGGGGTCTGGGCCGGGCTGGTCGTTCTGGCGCTGGCGCTGACCCGGCGGATCGAAACCCGCACCGATGATACAGGGCCAGATGATGCGCCCCGTGACGCGGGGCATGACGCATGGCGACCCTGAACGGGCTGGTCCTGGTCTGTATCGCCTACGTGGTGGTGCTGTTCAGTGTGGCCTTTCTGGCCGAACGCGCGGCACTGCGCGGGCGGGCCGGTTGGCTGCGTTCACCATTGGTCTACACGCTGTCGCTGTCGATCTATTGCACCGCGTGGACCTTCTATGGCGCGGTGGGGTCTGCGGCGCGGTCGGGACTGGAATATCTGACCATCTATCTTGGCCCCTCGCTGGTGATGATCGGCTGGTGGTTCGCCCTGCGCAAGCTGGTGCGCATCGGGCGCACGCAGCGTATCACCTCGATCGCTGACTTGATCTCTTCGCGGTTTGGCAAGTCGAACCTGCTTGCGGTGTTTGTTACGGTGATCGCCGTGGTCGGCACCACGCCGTATATTGCGCTGCAATTGCAATCGGTTACTCTGTCATTTGCCAGTTTCGCGGCGCATGACCCGTCGGCACCGCCGTTTTCCGACAGCAACGCCACGGCCTTTTGGGTCGCCATCGGTCTGACCTTTTTCACCATTCTGTTCGGCACGCGGAACCTTGACGTGAACAACCGCCACCACGGGGTCGTCATGGCCATCGCTGTCGAATCCGTGGTCAAACTGTGCGCGCTTCTGGCGATCGGTGTCTTTGTCGTCTGGGGCATCGGCGGCGGCGTGTCCGAAACGCTGGCCCGCATCGACGCCTCGGACATCGGGCAATGGCAGATGAACGGCGGCCGTTGGGCGGGGCTGATATTCCTGTCCGGCGCGGCCTTCCTGACCCTGCCGCGCATGTTTCAGGTGCTGGTGGTCGAGAACGAGGACGAGACCCACCTGCGCATCGCCTCCTGGGCGTTTCCGGCCTACCTGATGGCGATGAGCCTGTTCGTCGTGCCCATCGCCGCCATCGGGCTGGAGCGGATGCCAACAGGGGCCAACCCCGACCTGTTCGTGCTGACGCTGCCCCTGTCGGAAGGGCAGGAGGGGCTGGCGATGCTGGCTTTTCTGGGCGGTTTTTCCTCGGCCACCTCCATGGTGATCGTCGCGGCGATTGCCCTGTCCACCATGGTGTCCAACCATGTCGTCGTGCCGATCTGGCTGAAAATGTCGGGGCAGGGGGCGATGATGTCGGGCGATTTGCGCCGCGTGGTGCTGATGTCGCGGCGGCTGTCGATCGCCGGAGTGCTGGCGCTTGGGCTGCTTTACTATCGCTATTCCGGGGGCGGGGTCGCGCTTGCCTCGATCGGGTTGATTTCATTCGCGGGGGTGGCGCAATGCCTGCCCGCACTGATGGGCGGCATCCTGTGGCGCGGCGCAACGCGCAGCGGGGCATTGGCGGGTCTGGCGGTGGGGTTCGTGATCTGGGCTTATTGCCTGCTGCTGCCCGGCTTTGGCTCTGTCCTGTCGCCCGACACGCTGGCCCACGGGCCGTGGGGCATCGGCTGGCTGCGCCCGCAAGCCCTGTTCGGCATTGGCGGGCTGGACCCGCTGATCCATGCGGTGATGTGGTCGATGCTGCTGAACACGGGAGCTTTTGTCGTCACTTCGCTTATGACCTTTCCGCAGCCGGTCGAGCGGCTGCAAGGCGCGCAATTTGTCAATGTGTTCCAGTATTCCGGAAACCCGCAGGGCTGGTCCGGCGGTGTCGCCCAGACCGAAGACCTGATGGTCATGGCGCAGCGCATCCTTGGCGCGGCCGAGGCGCAGCGCCTGTTTCAATCCGAGGCGACGCGTCAGGGCCTGGCGGGCTATCTGCCTGAACCCAATGCGGAATTCCTGCAACGGCTGGAGCGGGAACTGTCCGGTTCGGTCGGGGCGGCCACGGCCCATGCCATGGTAAGCCAGATCATGGGGCGGGCCACCGTCTCGGTCGAGGATCTGTTGGCCGTGGCGGACGAGACCGCGCAGATGATGGAATATTCCAGCCAGTTGGAGGCAAAATCGGCCGAATTGACACGTACGGCCCGTCAGTTGCGCGCAGTGAACGAGAAGCTGACCCAGCTTTCGGTGCAAAAAGATGCGTTCCTGTCCCAGATCAGCCATGAATTGCGCACGCCGATGACCTCGATCCGGTCGTTTTCGGAAATCCTGCGCGATGCCGACGGGCTGGGGCCCGAGCAGCAGGAAAAATATGCCGGGATCATCCATGGTGAGGCGATCCGCCTGACCCGTCTTCTGGACGATCTGCTGGACCTGTCGGTGTTGGAAAACGGTCAGGTCAGCCTGAACCTGCGCGAAGGAAAGCTGTCGGATGTGATCGACCACGCGGTTGCTGCGGCGGGGGGCGATGACGCGGGGCTGCGCATCCGCCGGCAACATATGGCAGAGCTTGTTGGCCTGCGCAGCGACATGGACAGGCTGGCGCAGGTGTTCATCAACCTTATTGCGAATGCACGCAAATATTGCGATGCGCCGCGCCCCGAACTGACCATTTCAGTGGTAAAGCGCGACGGGCAGCTGGTGGTGGATTTTACTGACAACGGGTCGGGAATCCCGCGTGAGGCGCAGTCGATGATCTTTGAGAAATTTGCCCGTGTCAGCGACCGGCAGGCGGGCGGCGCGGGGCTGGGTCTGGCCATTTGCCGCGAGATCATGGCCCGGCTTGGCGGTGCGATCATTTATCTGCCGGGGCAGGGGGGCGCCTCTTTCCGGGTCAGCCTGCCGTTAAAACCTGCCGAAACGGCCAATTAACGATCCGGCCTAAAGCCTATGGTAACCAAATCGGGCCTAGATTGATGTCCAACTGATCCGCAAAGGCGGTGGCGGAGGGCATGGTTAACACTCTTCAAAATGCAATTTTGCGCCGAAAGGCGACAGTGGGCAGGCAGGTCCACGAGGCACGCGCGATGTCGCCGTCCAAGGCCCTTCGTTTGGCTGTCGAAAAGGCGGCGGACGAGGAATTGGATCTGGTTCTGGCGGTGATCGAGGCAAAGCGTGCCGTGATCGGCCATGCGCAACTTATTGATGAAATTAACGAAAATCATCTTATCGTGATGCTGGATGGGCCTGATGGGATGCGCGGGGCGATGTGCCTTGATATCCAGATCATCGCGGCCCTGATCGAGGCGCAGACCATGGGAAAGGTCTTTCCGCGCGATGCGGATGTACGCAAGATCACCCAGACCGACGCGGCGATTTCGGTCCCGTTGATCGACGGTATCCTCGCGCGATTCGAGGCGAACCTGACCGAGGAAGACGATCATTATTGGTCGGGTGGATATGCCTTCGGTGTCCGGATGGAAGATTCGCGCGCCTTGGGCCTTGTCTTGGACGAGCCGGATTACAACATTTTCCGCGTGACCATCGACGTGGATCGCGGCGCACGCAAAGGTCATGCTCTGCTGGCGCTTCCGGTGCGCGAAAAGCCCCGAGTCACCGTCGGGGTGCAAAGCGCCGATCCGGCTGGCGACGGTCAGGTCAGCCTGGAAGGGCGGTTGATGGGCGCACGCGCCCGGCTGAATGCGGTCTTGTGCCGGATCAGCATGCCCTTGTCTGAAGTATCCGGCCTGAAACCCGGTGATACGCTTCCGATTTCACCCGATGCCCTGCGTGAAACCCTTGTTGAGGCTGTGCCCAAGCGCAAGGTTGCCGTGGCGCGGCTTGGCCAGATGAATGGCAACCGTGCGCTGTGCCTGTCGGGGGACGGGTTGCCCGCCCGCAAGGAACACATAGAAGAGGGGGGCGAAGCCGGGCTGCCCGAACTGGCTGCCATGGATGGTGCCCTGGATATGGGCGGCATGGATGCTGGCACTATGGGGGCAGAGCCGATGGGCATGGCGGCTATGGATATGGACCTGCCAAGCAATGACGTTGATCCGCTGCCCGATCTGGAGATGGCCCCGATGGGCATGGACATGGGCGGCGACGACCTGCCCGACCTGTCGGACCTTGATATCGGCGGGGATCTGGATGCCATGGGAACGGGTGATTTCGGGGCCACCCCCATGGATGACCTGCCCGATCTGGACGGGGGCGATCTGCCCCCGCTGCCGATGTCTTCAGGTCTGGATTAAGGCGATCACGCGTCGGGGATGCCGCCCTGCGCCGCGATATCCGCAAGCCGCGGGGCTAGTGTCGCCAGATCGTAGCCGCCGCGCGCCGCGGTTTCGATGATCTGTTCAACCGGCATGGCACCGGCTTGGCCAAGCGCCCAGACCACGGTGCAGCGTGTGCCCGACGCGCAATAGGCAAAGACGGGGCCTTTGCTGTCAGCAATGATTACGCGTTGCTGCGCGATGCGATCTGAGGTCATGGTTTGATGTGTCAGCGGAGCAATGACGAAATCTAGCCCGGCGGCCTCTGCCGCCTGGGCCATGGCCGCCGCCTGGAAAGGCGGCGGAACCTCTTCATCGGGTCGGTTGCAGATCAGCGTGGTGAAACCGGCAGTCTTGATCGCGGCCACGTCATTGGGCGCGACCTGGGGAGAGACGGTATAGCGGGGGGTGATTTCTCTGGGATCCATGCCGCAGAATTATTCCGCCGCCACCGATCTGTCCAGCGTTCTATCCATCCGGTCGCGCAGCGCCGGGGCGACATACATGCCCACAAGCATAGCGGCGACAAAGATCCAGTGCATGATCCCGCCATAGGACAGCGATGCGATTGACGGCCCCGGGCAAAGCCCGGCCAAGCCCCAGCCAAACCCGAATAGCACTGAGCCAAGCACCAGATTGCGCCCGATCCGGGGTTCGGGCGGCGTGGGGAAGGTGCCGCCAACCACCGGCGCGCGCCCCTTGGTCAGGCGCCATGCAAAGAACATTGGGATGATGGCCCCGCCCATAACAAAGGCCAGCGTCGGATCCCAATTGCCGAACACGTCCAGCCAACCCTGCACCTTCGATGTGTCGGTCATGCCGGAAATGAACAGACCTGCGCCGAACAGACCGCCGGCGATGAAAGCGAAAAGATTGCGCATGATCAGACCCACCCCAGCATGTGACGGAAGATGATGACGGCAACGCCGCCAGCCATGATGTAGAACACGGTTGCCACCATGCCGCGCAGCGAAAAGCGCGAGATACCGCAGACCCCGTGGCCCGAGGTGCAGCCATTGGCAAAGCGCGTTCCGATGCCCACCAGCAGTCCGGCGGCGATCACGATCAGCCAGTTCTGGCTGACATGGGTTTCGACTGAGTTGTAGGCCGGGAAGATAAAGATCGGCAGCAGGAAAACTCCTGCAAGAAAGGCGATCCGCTCTTTCCACGTGTCGCGGCCAGAGCCGTCAACCAACCCGCCCAGAATACCGCTCGCCCCCATGATCCGGCCATTGGCCAGCAGGTAGACCGCGCCGCCAAGGCCGATCAGCAGCCCCCCGACCAAGCCCCAAATCCAGTCCTGTTCCATCTTTCGCGTTCCCTGTATTTGACTGTTTTATATAGAAAAACCCGCGCAACGGTTCGCAACGCCACGCGGGTCATGTACCGTAATGGGCCGGATCAGATCTTGTTGACCGGCACCTTGAGGAAGACATCGCCCTGTTCGTCCGGCGCGGGCATCTGGCCGGCGCGCATGTTGACTTGCAGCGACGGGATGATCAGCTTGGGCATGCCCAGCGTTGCATCGCGGGTATCGCGCATTTCGACGAAATCCTCTTTGGATTTGCCGGCGCCGACGTGGATGTTCTTGGCTTTCTGCTCGCCCACGGTGGTTTCCCACGCGAATTCGTCGCGGCCCGGTGCCTTGTAATCGTGACCCACGAAAATGCGGGTCTCGTCCGGCAGGGCCAGAATCTTCTGGATCGAAGCATAAAGCGTTTCAGAAGAGCCGCCGGGAAAATCGCAGCGCGCCGTGCCGAAATCGGGCATGAACAGCGTGTCGCCGACAAAGGCCGCGTCGCCGATCACATAGGTCAGGCAGGCGGGAGTGTGGCCCGGCGTGTGCAGCACGTCGCCGCGCAACTGTCCGATATGAAAGCTGTCGCCCTCGACGAACAGCTTGTCGAACTGGCTGCCGTCACGCTGGAATTCGGTGCCCTCATTGAAGACCTTGCCAAAGGTGTCCTGCACGATCTTGATGCGGTCGCCGATGCCGATCTTGCCGCCGACGCGTTCTTGTATGTAGGGCGCGGCTGACAGGTGGTCGGCGTGAACGTGGCTTTCCAGAATCCACTGAACGTCCAGCCCTTCGGCTTTGACATATGCGATCACCTCGTCCGCGGATTTGGTATCGGTCCGGCCCGAGGAATAGTCGAAATCCAGAACGGAATCGATGATGGCGCAGGCGGTGCCTTGCGGGTCCTTGACGACGTAGGAAATCGTGTTCGTTGCGTCGTCGAAGAATGCTTTGACTTCAGGTTTCATGGGATGGGTCCTCCGGTTCGGGCAAACATATATGGAATAGCGCATATGTTTCAAGTCCGAAGGTGTCGCAGTGTTGATATGGGTCAATGCTCTGGTTCGGACAAAATGGAATGATTACGCGGCGACAGGAAAGGAATGCCTAATGACCAAGCTTAAAGAACGCCGTGCCACACTTTTGAAGCGTCTGTCCGAGTTGGATTCGCGTTTTCACGCCATTGAATCCCAACTGGACGAGCCTCATTCGAAGGATTGGGAGGAATCGGTCGTAGAGCGAGAGGGAGAGGAAGTTCTCGAATCGCTCGGCACTGCCGGTCAGGAAGAGATTCGCCGCATTCAGGCCGCTTTGCGCCGTCTGCGCGAGGGCGACTATGGCATTTGTGCTGAATGTGGAGGCGATATTTCCGAGGAGCGTCTGGACGTTCTGCCCGCTACGCCGTTTTGCAAGATATGCGCGGTCAATCACGACTAAAGTGCCAATACCCTGAGGAGGATATCAATATGACCGAAACGACACTGGACACACGCCTGGCCGAGTTGGATCGCAAGGTAAATGCCAATGGCAGCACGCCGCGCGATGCGCTGATGGCACAGCTAGAGGCGCTTGCAGCGGATTATCGGACTGCGGGGCTTGCGGTGCCACAGCGCCTGAACGATCTGGAACATTTCTTGGAAGATGACGCCGTCGAGGACCAGTTCGACAACATGCCGCTGTAACCGATCGGCGATGGTGCCCGTATGGGGCTGGACGGGGCGCATTGGCGCCCCGTTTGCTTTTGTGATGCACGCATTGGGGGACTGAATACCCCAAGTGCGTGCGCTAGGGCTTGCGTTTGGGAGTGACCTACATACAAGATAAGTCAATGTAACCCATGGCATACCGTTGCATCGGCGAAGAAATCGCCGGGAAGGAGGCAGTTTGGCTCAGGCAGTGTCCTGCGAGATCAAAGAGCGCGTGGCGCTTTTGCATCTGTCCAACCCGCCGATAAACGCATTGGCCGCACCGCTTCGGCAGTCCCTTGCCCAGTGGCTGTCTGACCTGGCCGATGACCACAGCGTAGATGCGGTTGTGATCGCTGCAAAAGGGTCTGTGTTTTCCATCGGGCTGGACATTCGTGAACTGGACGAACCTATAAAACCGCCTTCTTTGTCAGAGGGTTGCACCCTTATTGACGATTTTCCGAAACCCGTTGTCGCGGCGCTGCAAGGGATGGTGCTGGGCGGCGGGATGGAACTGGCCTTGGCCTGCCACGGGCGGGTCGCGCAAGGCCAAACGACGATCGGCTTCCCTGATATTTCCTTGGGCTTGTCGCCCGCGGCCGGGGGCACGCAATTGTTGCCGCGCCTGGTCGGGGCCAAAACGGCGCTGGACCTGCTGCTTTCGGGGCGCAGCATGTCTGTTCGCGGTGATGAATTCTCCAATATTTTCAACAGGATCGTTGATGATGGAGAGGAAGAGGCCGCCCTGTCCCTCGCTTTGTCCATGGTGGGCGCGGTGCAGCCTTCCTCAGCCCGGACAGACGGGTTTGCAGAAGGCGCGACCTATCAGGCGGAGATCCGTGAAAGGCGTAAGGCGCTGGATCGCGGCGGGCTTGCGGATGTTGCCGAGCGGATCGTGGATTGCGTCGAGGCGGCGCAACTGTTGCCCTATCACGCGGGGTTGGAGTTTGAAGCGGCGGCGTTTGATGATTGCCTTGCCTCGGACCAGTCGCGCGCCCTGCGTCACGCCTATTTCGCAGAGCGCCGCACCGCCAATATGCCCGAATTGGGAGTTAAAAAAGAAAACGAAATCAAGGTTGTAGGCGTGGTCGGGGGTGGCCCCGCTGCGGCGATGATCGCGTTGGCCTGTCTGGATGCAGGCCGCAATGTCGTGCTGTTCGAACGCAACGCTGACGCGATCGAGGCCGCACGCGGGCGCATCACGGCGGTCTATGACACTGCGATTTCGGCCCGGCGCATCACAATATCCGCACGCGACGAACGCATGGCGCAGCTGCGTTTCACCGACGGGCTGGGCGATCTTTCCGGGGCGGACCTGATCATAGAAGCCGTGGCCGACAATCCCCAGACCAAAACGCAAGTCTTTGCTGCTATTGGAAGAATCGCGGGTCCGCAGACCACTTTGGCAACCAATTCGCTGATCCTTCCGATCGGGCCGATCGCGGCGCGGTCTGGATGTCCGAACCGTTTTCTCGGGTTGCATATGCATATGCCGGCACATGTGAACCGTCTGGCCGAGGTGATCGTGCATGAGCGCACGGATGAGCAGGCGGTGGCCGATGTGGTCGGGCTTTTGCATCGGATGAACAAGATTGCAGTACATGTTGCCGGCGGTCATGGCGGCGTGGGAGAGCGGATCATTGCCGCCCTGCGCGATGCCTGCACCGGTATGCTGCGCATGGGAACGGATGCTTGGGATGTCGACAAGGCGTTGAAAACATATGGGTTTTCCATGGGCCCTTTGCAGCAGATGGACATGGTCGGGCTGGACACCTGCCTTGCCCGGGCACGGGCGATGTCCGGGGCAGAGGGCTTTGCCCAAGCGCATATCACCCTGCTGGAGGAGATGGTCGCCGCAGGGCGTTTGGGCGTCAAATCGGGGCAGGGATTTCACGATTGGCGCGATGGAAACGGGGTTCCCAAGGCCGATCCCACATTGGGCGACGTGCTGAATGCCGAAGGTAAGGCGCTGAAATCAGGCGAGATTTTGCTGCGCTCGGTCGCGGCGATGGCGAATGCCGGGGCGCGTGCCTTGCGCGCCGAGGTGGCGCTGCGCCCCTCGGATATCGATACGGTGATGATCCACGCCTATCACTATCCGCGTTGGCGCGGCGGGCCGATGAAAGCGGCGGATCTGTTGGGGATTTTCGAACTGCAACAAGCACTTAAAGGGCTGGCTGCGGAAAATCCGGTGCTTTACACGCCCGATCCGGGCTTTGCTGCGCTGGCGCGGAATCACGAAAATTTCGAGGCGCTAAACAAGCTCGGGCGCAAGCGGCGCAAGATCCCCGACTCGGCCTAAGCTCACGCTGCGGCGCAGCGAAACCGCCGGCGTTCGATGGTTAATTTCCATGGATTCGTATGAAACGGGGGGCAAATCCGTATGTCTTCACCCTTGGGGCAAGGGCTGCGGACAAGGCTGCGGACAAGGCTGCGGCAAATGCCCCGCGGTCGGGGCTTTGTGGTGGGGCAACCGACAGGAACAGATATCGCTCAGGCGAGGAAAACGCCAACCACGACCATCATCAGCCCGATCACCGACAGGCCAAGCGCGCCCATGTTCAACGGCACCACGCGGCGCACGGCCTCGCGCAGTTCTTCGTCGCTCAGGCCCTGGCGGCGGGCTGCGGCGACACGAAAGATGCACCAGATCAATCCGACAAGACCGATCACTGAAACGAGGGCTCCGCCCCAGACCAACCATTCCATTTTCCGCGTCTCCCTTCATCGTTAAGGGGCACCTATCGAAATGTGCGCGCCATGGCAACGCGGCGGGAGTTCGCACCCCGGGGCGTGCTGTCTCTTGCCCAAGGGCGGGCGGCGGGGTAGTCAGGGCGCGACCCATTCAGGCATCCAAGAGGCAGAGACATGAGTGACCAGGCATATAACGTCGCCGGCGAGGAACTGCGCCAGTTCATCGAACGCTACGAGCGGCTGGAGGCCGAGAAGAAAGATATCGCCGATGCGCAAAAAGAGGTGATGGCCGAAGCCAAGGGGCGCGGCTATGACACCAAGGTGATGCGCAAGGTCATCGCCCTGCGCAAGCGCGACAAGGACGACCTGGCCGAGGAAGAAGCGGTTCTGGAAATGTACAAGGCCGCGCTTGGCATGGAGTGATCCGGCCCGAAACCTTGTGGCAGATCGCGCGGCATAACGTGTTGCAGACCCCGTGCCGGAAGGCGCGGGGTTTTTTGCGTCAAGGCCCGTTGGCGGCAGATCTGCGGGCAGACGGGGCGCGTCAGGTCAGGCGGGAAAGCAGACGCAGCAGGGTGTCCTGTTCGCGCCTTGTCAGGGGCGACAGGGTTTCGGCGCTGACCTCTCCTGCGGCTGTGACGGCATGGGCGATCACCTTATGCCCTTGTTCTGTCAATGAAATCAGCCGCCGCCGCCGGTCGTTCGGGTCGGGGGCGGTGTCCAGCAGGCCGCGGTCGATCAGCCGGTCCACCACGCCCTTGGTGGTGGCCCCGTCCATTGCGACGGACCGACCCAACAGGTTTTGCGACATGGCCCCATCGGTCGACAGCCGCCGCAACACGGAAAACTGCATGGTCGTCAGGTCTGGCACTTTTTCACCGAAAATCAGCGAGTTGCGCTGATACGCCTTTCGCAGCAGATAGCCGATCTGTTCGTCCAGCACATAGTCCGGCGCGTCGGGTTCGGCAGTCTGGTCCTGATCTGTCACGGGCGCGGGTTCCTTTTTTTGGCAGGGGCACGCGCAAGGGTTGCGCGCGCTACACGGCGAGATAGGCATCGCGGATTTCGGGGTGGGCTTCAAGCTGTTGAAACGTGCCATCGAACTTCTTTTGCCCGCTTTCGATGATGATGGCGCGGTCGGTCACGGCGCGGGCGAAATGCAGGTTCTGTTCGGAAATCATGACGGTCAGCCCTTCGGCCTTGAGGCGCATGATCGTGTGGGCCATCTGTTCGACGATCACCGGCGCGATGCCTTCGGACGGCTCGTCCAGCAGCAGCAGGGCTGGATTGCCCATCAGGGTGCGGGCGATGGTCAGCATCTGCTGTTCCCCGCCCGACATCTGCTTGCCCCGGTTCATGCGCCGTTCGGCAAGGTTTGGGAAGATGCCGAACAGTTGTTCCACCGTCCATGTGGGGGCACCGTCGCGGGCCGGCTGGCGGCCCACTTCGAGGTTTTCCAACACGGTGAGGTCAGTAAAAATGCGGCGATCCTCGGGGACATAGCCGATGCCCATCTTGGCGACGCGAAACGCGGGCAGGCCGGTCAGTTCGCGCCCCATGAACTGCACCTTGCCGCTGCGCGGCGGCACCAGTTGCATGACCGATTTCATGGTGGTGGATTTGCCCGCGCCGTTGCGGCCCAGCAGGGCGACGACCTCTCCCTTGGCGATGTTGAACGACAGATCGTCAAGGATATGCGCCTTGCCGTAGTAGCTGTGGATGTTTTGCAGCTCAAGCATGGCTCGCCTCCTTGAAAAGGGTTCCGCCGCCCAGATAAACCTCTTGCACATGGGGGTTGTTGCGGACCTGTTCGGCATTGCCATCTGCGATCAGCTCGCCGCGGTTCAGCACCATGATGTGATGCGCATGGGCAAAGACCACATCCATGTCATGTTCGGTGAACAGAACGCTAACCCCTTGATCGCGCACGATATCGGCGGTCAGTTGCATCAGGTCGATCCGGGCCGAGGGGGCCATGCCCGCCGTCGGTTCATCCATCAAGAGCAGGCGCGGACGGTGGGCGAGGGCGATGGCCAGCTCCAGCTTTTTCAGATCCCCGTAGGCCAGCACGGAACAGGGGCGGTCGGCCTGATCGGTCATGCCCACGGTATCAAGAAACCCCATCGCCTCGTCCCGGTAAAGCCGCCAGGCACGGGGCAGGATGGCGAAGGTCCGGTGATGATGCGAGATCAACGCCATCTGCACGTTTTCCACCACGCTCATCGACTGGTAGGTGCCGGTGATCTGGAAGGTGCGGCCGACGCCGCGTCGCCAGACCTTGCGCGGGGCCATGCCGGTGATGCGTTCCCCGTCAAGGAATACCTCGCCCGCGGTGGGTTTCAACTGCCCCATCAGCATGTTGAAACAGGTGGATTTGCCAGCCCCGTTGGGACCGATCAGGGCCTTCAACTCGCCCTTCTGGACCGAGAACGAAACACCGTTCACAGCCAGAAACCCGTTGTATGATTTCTTGAGGTTCTCGACGCGCAGGATTTCGGTCATTTCGCCTCCTCCTCCTCGATGTGGCGGATGCGGACCCAAAGGGTGCGCAGCGATCCGACGATGCCTTCAGGGGCGATGATGACCACGGCGATGATCAACAGGCCAAGGATCAGCCGCCAGTATTCAAGGCGGGTCAGCCAATCCTCGACCCCGGTCAGGAAGGCCGCGCCGACAACGCCGCCCGCAAGGGTTTTGACCCCGCCAAGGAAGACCACGATCAGCACGTCAAAGCTGGCCGCGATTTCCAGTTCCGTGGGGAAAACCGACCCTTTGGAGAAGACGAAGATGCCCCCCGCAAGCCCCGCCATGGCGCCGGCCACGGCGAAGGCGGCGAATTGCACGCGTTTGACGTTGATGCCCATCGCCTCTGCCTGGCGGGGGCTGTCGCGGCCCGCGCGCAGGGCATAACCGAAGGGCGCGTGGATGATGTGGCGCAGGAACAGGATACCGCCAACGCCCATGGCAAGGGTGAAGTAATAGAAGGGCGCGGTGGCATTCAGCCAGTCGGCAGGCCAGATGTTCACCAGCCCGTCATCGCCGCGCGTGACCGACCGCCACTGGAAGGCCAGCGACCAGACAAGTTGGCTGAACGCCAGTGTCAGCATGGCGAAATAGACGCCGGACAGCCGGATGCAGAACCAGCCGATGCCAAGCGCCAGCAACCCGGCGGCAAAGGGCGCGGCGATGAAGGCCAGTTCCATCGGGGTATCGGTGTGAAACACCAGCAAGGCGGCGGCATAGGCCCCGCCGCCGAAAAACGCGGCATGGCCAAAGCTGACCAGCCCGCCGGAGCCAAGGATGAAATGCAGCGATGCGGCAAACAGGGCAAACACGATCACGTCGATCATCAGGGTCAGGATGAATTTATCGGCCACCAGCGGCAGCAGCGCCAGCGCGGCCAGAAGGGCGATCACCACCATGCGCCCGCGCGCGCCATAGGGGCGGATGGGGCGTTCGGGCGCGCCGACCTGGCCATGTTCGCCCGCTACCTCCTCTCGGCCCAAAAGGCCGTAGGGGCGCACGATCAGCACCACGGCCATGACCACATACATCAGCACCAGTGTCGATTGCGGCAGGTAGGCCACGCCAAACACGTTCAGCACGGAAATGATGACCGCGGCGATGAAGGCGCCGGGCAGGCTGCCCATACCGCCGATCACGACCACCACGAAAACCGAGCCGATGATGTTGAAATCCATCAGCAAATCGGCCCCGCCCTTGGGCAGTTGCAGCGCCCCGCCAAGCCCCGCAAGCGCAGAGCCAAGCGCGAAGACGCCGGTGAACAGCCACGCCTGGTTGACACCAAGCGCGCCGACCATTTCGCGGTCTTGCGTGGCGGCGCGGACAAGTGTGCCCATGCGGGTGCGGGTGATCAGATACCACAGCGCGAACAGGATCACCGGCGTGATGGCGATCAGCACGATGTCGTATTTCGGCACCGGTTCGCCAAAGATGCGCCAGACGCCGCGCAGGCCGGGGGCGCGCGGGCCAAGCCGGTCCTCGGCACCCCAGATCATCAGGGCAAGGTCTTGAATGACAAGGATAACCCCGAAGGTGGCGACCAGTTGGAACAGTTCCGGCGCGCGGTAGACCGGGCGCAGCACGACGATTTCGACGAAGGCACCGATCAGCCCAACCGCCAGACCTGTCAGCAGGATCGCGCCCCAGAACCCGACATGGCCGGGCAGGATGTCCATCAAGGTGACGCCGACGAAAGCCCCCAGCATGTAGAAAGAACCATGGGCAAAGTTCACGATGCGGGTGACGCCAAAGATCAGCGACAGGCCCGAGGCGACAAGGAACAGGGCAGCGGCATTGGCAAGCCCCGTCAGGATCTGGGCAAGGAAAAAGGCCATGGCGGGCTTTCGTTCATGAATTTCAATGGGATGGGTCGCGCCCCGCCGCTATGGGCAGGGCGCGGCCAGGTATCATTCGGCGGGACGCATCGCCATGATTTCCTCGTCCGTGGGCATGTAGGGGGCGGGGGCCTTGTATTCCCAGTCCACCATGACGCCCTTGCCGTCCTTGACCGCCAGCGTGCCGACATAGGCGCCCATGTTCGACTGGTTGTCGAGCGCACGGTAATGCAGTGTGCCGATGGGGGTGTCCTCGATCGTCAGATCCTCGAAGGCGGCGCGGATGCTTTCGGAATCGGTCGCACCTGCGCGGGTCAGCGCGGCGGCGATGGATTGCGCGGTCATGTAGCCGACAAGCGAGCCGATTTTCGGGGTTTCGCCCGTGGCGTCCTGGTAGGCGGCGACGAAATCGGCGCCGGGGCCTTCGGGCAGGTCATACCAGGGATAGCCGGTGACGAACCAGCCCTCGGGGGCTTCGTCGCCCAGCGGGTCAAGGTATTCGGGTTCGCCGGTCAGAAGGCCGTAAACCTTGCGGCCATCGAACAAGCCACGGTCGCCGCCTTCGCGCACGAATTTGGCCAGATCGGTGCCGAAAGTCACGTTATAGATCGCGTCGGGTTTGGCGCGTTCAATGGCTTGGGCTTCGGCGCCCGCGTCGATCTTGAACAGGGCGGGCCATTGTTCGGCGACGAACTCGACCTCGGGTTTCAGGCGTTTCAGGTTTGCCTTGAACGCGGCCACGGCGTCCTGCCCATAGGCATAATTGGGCGCGATGGTGGCGTATTTGATGGCGTCGGTCTTGGCGGCCTCTTCCGCCAGCATGGCGGCCTGCACCCATGTCGAGGCGCGCAGACGGTAGGTATAGGGGTTGCCCGAGGACCAGACGAGGCTATCAGCCAGCGGTTCGGCCGCAAGATAGACATAGCCCTTTTCATTCGCGAAAGAGGAGATGGCGAGGCCGACATGAGACAGGATCGAGCCGGTGATCATCACCGTGCCTTCGCGGGTCATCAGATCCTCGGCGATTTTTACGGCCTCGGCCGGGTCGCCCTGGTCGTCGCGGAAGATGAATTCCAGGTCCTTGCCCATGACACCGCCCGCGCCGTTGATTTCCGAAAGCGCCAGTTCGATGCCTTTTTTGTAGGGTTCGGCAAAGGCGGCAAGGCGTTTGTAGTGGTTGATTTCGCCGATCTTGATGCTGTCGGCAAGGGCGGGCAGGGCGGTCATGGCCGCCGTCGCCGCAAGCAGGGCTGTGCGTAGCAGTTTCATGGTCTTTCTCTCCTGTTGGTCATCCCGCTGATAATGCGGTTTTTTGGGGGCGGGGCCGTGTGGTCCCGTCCGGGTCTTGTTCAGTCGTGGTAGACGAAAGCTGGCGAGGGGGCGGATGCCAGGTCTTCGGTCCGTTCCAGTTCCAGAAGGTCGTTGATCCGCTTGCGATAGGCAAGAGGGGCCTTGTCGATGGCGATGCGGATCGGGCGGCGTCTTGCGGGCCGTGCCTCTTCTTCTTGCACGGCTTCAAGGATTTCCTTGTCCTCGGCAAAGGCGGTGCGGAACATGGCATCCATGCGGGCGGGGGCGTCCGTGTCATCGGTGGCGGTGTTGCGGATGTGCAGCCAGCGGTCGATGGTTTCGGTCGCGGTCACCGGCGTGATCAGGTGGATCGCGAAAATGCGCACGCCGGTGTTGCGGTCTGCCTCGCTTGCGTCTGGGGCAAGCTGCCCCGCGGCGGCAGAGCCGAAGTCGATCACGGCGGTGCAGGGCATGTGCAGGTGGTAGTAATGCCAGCGGTCCACATTGCCGGTGAACCCGCCGAAAGATTTGAAGAATCCCACGGGTTCGGCATCCATGATCCAGCGCCAGGCGGTGATGACCTCGCCGCCGGTGGACACATGCACCGGCACGTTTTCCGAGGCGGCACTGCCCAGCGTGGTCGGGTGGACGAATGACACATGCGCCGGGTCCACAAGGTTTTCGGCCACGTTCAGGTAGTGCGATTTCAGGTACAGCGGCTCGCCCAAGTGGACGGCCCAGGCCGGGTCGGTGAATTCAGGCATGTCGAAGATCAGCGCGGGGTCGGCCTTGTCCAGATCGCCCATCCAGATCCAGGTGATGCCGTGGCGGGTTTCGGTCGGGTAGGCATGCACATAGGCCGATGCGGGAAGGTTGTCCTGCCCCGGCACGCGGGTGCATTTGCCCGCGCAATCGAAGGTCAGCCCGTGGTATCCGCATTGCACCGTATCACCGATGCGCTTGCCCTTGGACAGGGGCAGCAGGCGGTGGGGGCAGCGGTCCTCCAAGGCGGCGATCTTTCCGTCGCTGCGCCGGAACATCACGATATGTTCGTCCAGAATGGTGACGCGGCGCAGCTGGTCGTCGAATTCGCGTTCGAAACCGGCCACATACCATGCGTTCTTGATGAATTGGGTCATCCTTGCCGTCCTTCCTGCTTGCCGCGCCCCGTGGATCGGGGCGGGGTGATGTCAGCGCAAACCGTCCGCGCCCTTTGCATCCTCATGGGTCAGCCCGCCGACACGCGGGTTGGGCCGCCCCGTGGTCGCCAACGCCACGGCGACGATGATTTCATCCGCGCGGGGGGCATCGTTGATCTGGGCGCGCATCCCGTCGAAATGGGACCGGACATAGGCCGCGTCCTTGTGGCCCAGCGGCACGTCGATGATGGTGCCCGGTGCGCCCATCGCCTTGGAGGAGGGCACCAATGCCGCACCGCCGCCCAGCATCGCGCGCAGCGGCGCACCCATCGCGGGGTGCAGCAGGGCCGCAGCGTGTTCCAGCTCGCCGGCCTCGCCCACAAGAGCGGATTTTCCATAGGATTGAACGGCTTGCGCGTCGCAGTTCAGCGCGTCCAAGGCGGCGCGGCCCAGCAGGTCGCCCAGTTGCGCGCCCGCGTCGATCAGCGCGGGCAGGTCATCCGCGTAGCGCCCCGCATAGGGGTTTTCGATCACCGCCATGGCGATGGATTTGGCGGTGTCCACGGGGCGGCCCATTTCGCTATGAGTCCGTTCGACCTGCGTTATGATCTTGCGGATGTTCAACGCAGACCGTCCTCGCCCTTTACATCCTCGGCGGCCAGCCCGCCGACGCGGGCATGGACGCGGGGGCCGGTGGTCATCACCAGCGCCAGCACGATTTCATCGGCCTTTGGGGCATCGGACAGGCCGACCTCCATCGCGTCGAAATGGGAGCGCACGTAGGAGGCGTTCGTATGGGTCACCGGCACGTCCAGCCGCGCGCCGGGCGCGCCGATTTTCTTGGTCGAGGGGACGATGGCCATGCTGTCGGCGATCTTGTCGCGCATGGCGTAGCCGCCCGGAACATGCCACAGCGCGCCGTGTTCAATCTCGCCCGCCGCGCCGACGATGGTGCCCTTGCCGTAGCCCTGAATGATCGAGGCATCGCCGCCAAGCGCGTCGATGATCTGTTGCGCCATTTGTTTGCCCAAGGGTTCAAGGTCTTTCATAAAACCTTGAATATCCTCGTGATATTGCCCCGCAAACGGGTTCTTGATCACGGTCAGGCAGGCGGCCTTGCGTTGGGGGGGACCTGCCGTAGGGCCGCCCTCGTGGTGGATGGTCTCAATGATCACGGCGGTCTTGCGGATCTGCGGTTCAGGCATGGGCGGGTTCCTTCAGTTGTATGGCCGATCCGGCGGCGATGCGGTGGCCGTTCACCGCAAGGCAGACCGCATGGACGAGGCCGCGTGTGATGTAATCCTGCGCAAGGGCGTGGCCCGCGGCAAGGGCTGTTTCGGACTCGGGGTCGGTCAGCGGGCCGACATCTGTGGTGACAAGGCGCGGGCCAAGGTCGCTGTCGGGGGAAAGGACATGCGCGGGGACGCGGGTGATCGCGGGGTTGCCGGGCAGGTCCACTGCGTTTGCGATCAGGGTCGCGGCGGCGTCGGCCGTCGCGGCGCAGGGGGCCAGAACCGTGACCGCATCGGCGATGCCCATGGAATGCGAGCGCCCGCGCCAGCCCGAGGTGGCGATGCCGTGGATGCCTGATGCGGCGGGGATAGTGGCGCGCGCGCCTGCGCTGCGTCGGGCGGGGTCTTCGCAGATCGCGAGGATCATTTCGCCGGTGGACTGCCAGCAAGCGATATCGCCGCCATTGTTGGCGATCACGCGGGACAGGCCGTGGTTGGGGCCGTGGTTCGGGGTCAGCATGGCGCGCAGGATATGGTCGGCCACGGCCCCCGCAACAGACGCCATGGGGGTTATGAATTGCGGTTTGAAATGGGCTGTCGCGGCCAGCATGTTTTGCGCGATTTCGCCCTTTGGATCAGCGCCTTGCGCACTGCGAAGGCGAGGCAGTTCGCCCGCCAGATCGTGCAGGATGGTTTGGAACGCGGCACGGCCGCGGGAGAGGGCCGATGCGACGGCCTTTGTGCTGCCTGCGGCAGCGATCACAAGGTCGATCGGCCCGTGGGTCAGGCGCAACCGGCCATCGGGCAGCGCATGGGTGCGGGGGGATTCGGCCCAGCTCATTTCAGGGCCTTGGGTTGTAGCGGCCAGAGGGTTTTGGACGCTTCGGACCGGCGGCCCGCAAGGCGGTGATCGTTCTGCGGGCCGGTCATGCCTTTCAGCGCCTCGGACAGGGGCACGACATGGTCCATATGCCCGCCAAGCGCGGCGTAATCGGCGGCCCGCATGGTGAATTCGATGGGTGCGACCAGCGCGGGGGTCGGCACATAGCCAAAGGCATTTTTCGGCATTTGGGTGACGTCCGCCATGAAGGTGATGCCGCCGCCGGGCCACATCATCACCGGCGCGCCGCCGACGGTCACACGGGTCAGGGCCGATTGCACGGAACGGGTCAACCCGACGGGGTTTTCCGTCACGCCCGATCGCAAAGATCCGCCCGCACCGGCCATGAACAGGACCGAGGCAAGGGCGGGTTCGCAGTTTTCCTCGATCCGCTGGACAGATGGCAGCAGGCGGGCGGGCATATCCTTTTGAACGGGGGTAAGGTCTTGATCCAGCTCGTAATATGCGGCGTGTTCCCCGGTGGTGGACACCATCAGCAGCGACAGGCCGGGGCGGGCTTGCGCGGGCTTCCATGTGTCGAGAATGGTCAACGGGTCGGTCAGGTCGGTGCCGCCCCAGCCGGTGCCGGGTTGGGCCACCTGGAAATAGCGGCCCGGGGTCGAACGGCGACCCTTGATGCGAATGCCGGAGGGTTCCCAGCCGATCACCTTGCCTGCCTGATGTTCGGACATGACGCCGGTGATGTGGTCATCGACCACGACGACCTCGTCCACCAGCCCTTTCCATTGCGCGGCGAACATGCCCACGGTCGCAGAGCCGCAGCCGACGCGCATCCGTTCCTCGCGCTGGCCATTGATCACCGGGGCCGCGCCTGCCGAAATCTGCATTTCCGCGCCGCCGTCGATGTCCAGGGTCACTTCCTCGCCGTTGCACAGGGCCAGAAGGGTGGCGCAGGTCACGCGCCCCTCTTTCTTGCTGCCACCGGTCAGGTGATGCACCCCCCCAAGCGACAGCATTTGCGAGCCGTATTCCGAGATGGTCACATGGCCGATCACCTCGCCCTCGGCGCGCACCGCGGCGCATTCGTCGCCGACATGGCGGTCGGTGTCGATTTTCACCTTGGCCCCGCAATAGGAAAATATCCCCTCGGTCACGACGGTGATCATGTCGGCACCCTGCACGGTCGAGGCGACGATGAAGGGCGCGGGTTTGTAATCGGGGTAAGTGGTGCCGGACCCGACGGCGGTGACGAACATGTCGTCGCCTGTCAGCAGCTCGCCCTCCCACTCGCGGTCAAGGAAGGGGACCAGATCGGCCTGCGGTTTGTTTTCCAGAATGGTCAGCGGGTCGAGGCGCACCAGCGCGCCGCCCTGATTGGCGTAACGGTCGCAGGCCCCGGCGCGGCCATCGGCGATGTAGCACATCACCGGGCAGGCATCGCAGCGGATCTTTTCGGGGCGCTGGGTGCGTTTGGTGCTGGTCAAAGGGGCGGCTCCGTCGGGTTGTGTGTTGCCCTAAGCAGGCACGGGAATCGTTTGTGTGTCAACAATTTCAAGTGTGATCGCGCGGCGCGGGGGCGTGTTGTCTAGAAATGCGGCAAAGCGGCGTAAACCCCTGTGCCATAGGGCTGCGCGCACCGGCGCGAAAGGGCCATGCCAGGAATAAGGGCGGTTTTTCGGATTTTCGGGCCATGCTGCAAGGCGGCATGGGAATCGCGATTGACAGGGGCTTTGCCGCGCTTCTACGGTTTGAATGTAGTCATTCGCATACAAACGAAAAACGCGGACCCGCATGGGGTGCCGCCAAGGATAGGGAAGCCGCCATGACCCTGCACCGCCCCGAATCGCTGGAGGATGCGCTGGCCCTTCTGGCCGGGGATGCGCCGCGCGTGCTGGCAGGGGGGACCGACCTTTACCCGGCGCTGCAAGATGGCCCCGCGCCCGCTGCGCTGCTGGATATCACGCGGATCAAGGGGCTGTGCGGAATCACGCGGATGGATGACGGATGGCGCATCGGCGCCACGACCCGCTGGTCCGATATTTGCGCCGCCGACCTGCCGCCCTGTTTCGACGGGCTGAAGCAGGCCGGGGCCGAGGTCGGGTCG
The DNA here is from genome assembly GCA_002366795.1 of Rhodobacteraceae bacterium UBA3069. GTDB lineage: Bacteria > Pseudomonadota > Alphaproteobacteria > Rhodobacterales > Rhodobacteraceae > UBA3069. The sequence continues at coordinate 28,332 of DFBX01000129.1, forward strand.
ATCCAGATCCAGAACGCGGGCACCATCGCGGGCAATATCTGCAACGCCTCGCCCGCCGCCGACGGGGTGCCGCCGCTGCTGGTCCTGGACGCGATTGTCGAACTGGCCGGCGCGGGTGGGGTGCGGCATCTGCCGCTGGCCGATTTCATCCTTGGTCCGCGCCGCACCGCCCTGCGCGACGCAGAGATCGTGACAGCCCTGATGGTTCCGGACCGCGCGGGGCAGGGGGCGTTCCTGAAGCTTGGCGCGCGGCGCTATCTGGTGATTTCCATGGCGATGGTCGCGGCGCGGGTGGCTATGGACGGGGGCAAGATTGCCGATCTGGCCGTGGCGGTCGGCGCCTGCGGGCCGGTGGCCGCGCGCCTGCCGGAGCTGGAGGCCGTGCTGACCGGCTGCGCCCTGGCGGATGTGGCTGATATTGTTGAGGGAATCCCGCTGCCGCAGATCGCGCCGATCGACGATGTCCGCGCCTCTGCCACCTATCGGGAGGAGGCCGCCTGCGGCCTGATCGTCCGCGCCATAACCCAAGCCGCCCAAGCATCGGAGCAGAGCCATGTCGCTTGATACGCCGAACCCGCATCTGACGCTGACCCTGAACGGGGCCGAGGTCACGGTGCCAGCCGCCCCCACCGCCCGCCTCTCCGAGGTGCTGCGCGAAGCGGCCGGTGCGAAGGATGTGAAAATCGGCTGCAACGCGGGCGATTGCGGGGCCTGCACGGTGCTGATCGACGGCGATCCGGTCTGCGCCTGCATCACGGCGGCGGGGCAGGCGGCGGGGCGCAGGGTGGAAACCCAGGCCGGATTGGTGGCGAAGGATCCGCTGGCGCAGGGACTGGCCGCCAGTTTCCACCGGCATCAGGCCGCCCAATGCGGGATTTGCACACCGGGGATGATGGTGTCGGCCGTGGCCTTGTTGCGGCGGGGCGCGCCGGAAACAGAGCAGCAGGTGGCCGATGCGCTGGGCGGGGTTTTGTGCCGCTGCACCGGATACCGCAAGATTCTGGCGGCGGTTCTGGATGCTGGGCGCGCGGTTGATCCGCTGATCGAGGGCGGCGTGGGGGTGCCGATCGCGCGGCTGGACGGCTGGCCTAAACTGGACGGGACGGAACGGTTTGGGGACGATGTCGCGCCCGCGGGGGCGCTGCTGGCGCAGGTGATCCGTTCGCCGTTTCACCGCGCGGGATTTGCCTTTGGTGATCTGGAGAAGTTCAGGGATGACAACGGGTTGTCGGCGGTTTTTACCGCCGCCGACATTCCCGGCCAGAACCTGTTTGGCGTGATCCCCGGTTTCATCGACCAGCCCGTGATGGCCGAGGCTGAGGCGCGGTTCAAGGGAGAGGCGGTGGCCTGCGTCGTCGGCACGGCAGAGGCTTTGGCCGCCATGCCCGATTTCCCTGTCACATGGGAGGAGCGCCCCGCCAACCTGACCCCGAAGGGCGCGGCGGAGGCGGCGCTGCTGCATGACCGCGCGGACAATGTGATGACGCGGGGCTATGTGGCGCGGGGCGATGTGGGCGCGATGGCACGCGCGGCGCATGTGGCGCGCGGCGATTATTCCACCGGCTTTATCGAGCATGGCTATATCGAACCCGAGGCCGCCAGTGCCCGCCGTGTCGAAGGCCGGATCGAGGTGACATGCTGCACCCAGGCCCCGTTCATGAACCGTGAAGGCATCGCAGGTATCCTTGGCCTGCCGCAGGACGCAGTGCGGATCATCCCCACGGCGACGGGCGGCGGATTCGGGTCGAAACTGGACCTGACGGCGCAGCCATTCGTGGCGCTTGCGGCGTGGAAGCTGGGCGTGCCGGTGCGCATCGCCTATTCGCGCGCCGAATCCATCGCCACCTCGACCAAGCGGCATCCTTCGGAAATCCATATGGAAATCGGGGTGGATGCCGATGGCCGGCTGGTGGCGGCGGATTTCGACGGTGTGTTCAACACCGGCGCCTATTCCAGCTGGGGACCGACCGTGGCGACGCGGGTGCCGATCCATGCCTCTGGCCCCTACAAGTTTCCGAATTACCGCGCGAAATCGGCGGGAATACATACCAACACCCCACCCGCAGGTGCCTTTCGCGGCTTTGGGGTGCCGCAATCGGCGCTGGCGCAAGAGCAGTTGTTCGATGTGTTGGCGAAGGATCTGGGCATGGACCGGCTGGAATTCCGCAGGCTCAACTGCCTTGAAAACGGCGATGCCACGGTGACGGGGCAGGTGTTCGACAGCGGTATGGGCATTGCCGAATGTTTCGACGCGCTGAAACCGGAATGGGACCGCGCCTTGACCGAGGCCGCCCAGTTCAGCGCCGAAAATAGCGTGAAAAAGCGCGGGGTTGGCGTGGCGGGGGGCTGGTACGGGTGTGGCAATACCTCGATCTCGAACCCTTCGACCATCCGGGCGGGGATACCCGCCGATGGCGCCATTTGCCTGCATCAGGGCGCGGTGGACATCGGGCAGGGCTCGAACACGGTCATCACGCAGATTTTCGCCGAGGCGCTGGGCGTGCCGGTGCAGGCGATCACGATTATCGGCGCGGATACGGATATAACGCCGGATGCGGGCAAAACCTCTGCCTCGCGGCAGACGTTCATCACGGGCAATGCGGCGCTGGCCTGTGGCAAGACACTGCGGGCGCAGCTTGTGCGGCTTGCCAATATGGGGGACGGGGCGCAAATTATCCCCACGGAATACGGGTTGGAATTGACAGAATCCGGCATTACCCGTCGGATCGCGTTGAGCGGCGAAGGTTATGCGCTGGAGGCGGTTGAATCCTATGATCCGCCCACCAGCCCCTTGGACGAGAACGGGCAGGGCGACCCCTATGCGGTGTTCGGCACCGCCGCCCAGATGGTCGAGGTCGAGGTGGATATGCAGCTTGGCACGGTCAAATTGCTGCGCTTCATCGCGGCGCATGACGTGGGTCGCGCGATCAACCCCGCCTCGGTCGAGGGGCAGGTCGAGGGCGGCATCGCCCAGGGTATCGGGCTGGCCCTGATGGAGGAGTTCATCCCCGGCCGCACCGAAAACCTGCATGATTACCTTATCCCCACGGCGGGCGATGTGCCCCCCGTCACCACTCTGATCATCGAAAGCGGCGATCCGCACGGGCCTTATGGGGCCAAGGGGCTGGGTGAGCATTGCCTGATCCCCACCGCGCCCGCGATCCTGAACGCCATCGCCGATGCCAGCGGCGCGCGCATTCACCATCTTCCGGCGCGGCCGGACCGTATCAGGGCCGCGATACTGGCCAAGGGAAAGACCACATGAGCGATAAGACAAGCGGCGCCTTCGCGGGCATCGACGTGGGCGGCACCTTTACCGACCTGATCCATTACGACAGCGCCACGGCCCGCGTGCGGCTGGCCAAGGTGCCGACCACGCTGGACAATCAGGCAAACGGGGTGCTGGCGGCGCTGGATGCGGCGGGGGTGGATGCCGCCGCGCTGGACCTGATCGTGCATGGCACCACGACCACCACCAACGCGGTGCTGGAACGGCATCTATGCAAGACCGGGCTGATCACCACGCGCGGGTTTCGCGACGTTTTGGAGCTGGGCCGACGTACGCGGCCGCAAGCCTATGGGATGAAAGGGGATTTCAAACCGCTGATCCCGCGTGACCTGCGGCTGGAAGTGCCCGAACGGATGCTGGCGGACGGGTCCGAATACCTGCCACTGGACGAGGATGCGCTGCGCGGCGCCCTGCGCCGGCTGGTGGGGGAGGGGTGTGAGGCGCTGGTGATCCATTTCCTGCACGCCTATGCCAACCCCGCGCATGAGTTGCGCGCGGGAGAGATCGCGCGCGAGGAATGGCCCAATGGCAACATCACGCTGGGTCATGCCCTGTTGTCGGAAAGCCGCGAATACGAACGCGGGGTGACGGCGGCGGTCAATGCCTCGGTCCAGCCTTTGTTGCGGCGTTACGTCGAACGGCTGGCCGATCAGCTTGCTGATCGCGGTTATGACCGCGACGTGCTGGTGATGAATGGCAACGGGGGCATGGTCTCGGCCCGGATCGTCGCCGAAGAGGCGGCGAAAACCGTGATGTCCGGCCCTGCATCCGGCGTGATGGCGGCGGCCTATACCGGGCGGCGCGCGGGCATTCGCGACCTGCTGACCTATGACATGGGCGGAACATCGACCGATGTGGCAATGATCCGCGGGGCCGATCCGGCTGTGTCCCATGAGATAGAGATTGAATACGCGATGCCGATCCATGTGCCGATGGTGGATGTGCGCACCGTGGGCGCGGGCGGCGGGTCGATCGCGCGGGTCGCTCCTTCGGGGTTGCTGCAAGTTGGGCCGGACAGCGCAGGATCCACCCCCGGCCCGATCTGTTACGGGCGCGGCGGGGCCGAGCCGACGATTTCCGATGCGAACCTGCTTTTGGGGCGGATGAACCCCGACCGGCTGAACGCGGTGTCTGACGTGGTGTCCATGGGCCGGATCGAGGCGATTTTCGCGGAGAAACTGGGCGCGCCGCTGGGCCTGTCCGCGCATGAGGCCGCAGCGGCTGTGCTGCGCATCGCCACGGCGAAAATGGCCGATGCGGTGCGGATGGTGTCCGTCAGCTTGGGCGAGGATCCGCGCGATTTCGCGCTGTTCGCATTCGGCGGGGCAGGGCCGCTGCACGCGGTGGCGATTGCGCGCGAACTGGGCGTGCCGCGCGTGCTGGTCCCCGCCCGCCCGGGGATCACCAACGCGCTGGGTTGCGCCGTGGCCGACCTGCGCCACGACTATGTGAACACGGTGAACACGCCGCTGGACAGTGTGGATTTGGACGAGGTCCACGCCCATTTCGCACGGCAAGAGGCCGATGGCCGCGCCGCGATTGATGCCGAACGGGTGGATATCGCCGAACTGCGCGTGGTCCATTCCGTGGACATGCAATTCATTGGCCAGACCCACTTGTTGCGGGTTCCCTTGCCCCACGGCACCCCCACGCGGCAAGCCCTGCAAGCTCTTTTCGAGGAGGCCTATTTCCGCCGTTTCCAAGTGGAATTGCCGGAAATCCGCCCCGCCCTGGTGAACGTAAATTGCTCGGTCATCGGGCGGCGGGCCGAGATCGACCTGTCCGCCTTGATCGACGCGGGCGGGCGCAGGGAAACGCTGAGTGACGCACAAACCGGCAGCCGCAAGGTCTGGTTCGACGGCTGGATGGACACGCCGGTTTACTGGCGCGACCATCTGCCCGCGACCGCTGAACTGCACGGGCCCGCCATCGTAGAGCAGATGGATTGCACCATGGTTCTGGAGCCGGGCGATTTCGCCACGCAGGATGCCGATGGCAACCTGATCGTCACCGTGGGAGGCGCGCAATGACTGAACGGTTCAACAGCGCGTTCTGCGATACTTGCTTTGGCGCGTCCCGCGCCGTGGGGGCTTCGGGCCCCCACACCCCCGCGAGGTATTTGCAGAACAATGAAAGGCGGTGGGTGAGCCTTCATTGTTCCGAAAATACCTCTGCCAGAGGCATCCTTGGCCATCGGCCTGTCTGGACAAATGGAATGGAGCGCAGCCTATGAGGATTGATCCCATCACCCTCACCGTCATCCAATCGGGCCTGCAACAGGTCTGCGACGAGATGGACCTGAGCTTTTCCCGCGCGGCATTTTCGCCGGTGATTGCCGAGGCGAACGATAGGTCCGACGGGATATATTCCGCCGCCGATGGCAGCCTGATCGCGCAAGGATCGCAAGGGCTGCCGGTGTTCGTGGGCACGATGCAATATTCCACCCGCACCCTGATCGAGATGATCGCGGATGGCCGCGGCGCCGCGCCCAAGCCGGGCGATATCTATATCGTCAACGACCCCTATCTGGGTGGCACCCATTTGATGGATGTGCGCTTTGCCATGCCGGTTTACCGGAATGGAGAGATTTTCTGCTGGCTGTCGAACACCGGCCACTGGCCGGATACGGGCGGTGCGGTGCCGGGGGGCTTTTCCGCCAGTGCCTCGGCGGTCGAACAGGAGGGGCTGCGCCTGCCGCCCGTGCGCCTGTTCAAGGAAGGCGTTATGGATGCGGAAATATACGCCATCATCTGTTCCAACATTCGCGTGGCCGATCAACGGATTGGCGACGTCAAGGCGCAGGCCGCGGCGTTGTATGTGGGGCAGTCGCGGCTGGAGCGGATTTTGGACCGATACGGTGATGCCACCGTGCAAGAGGCGATCGAGGAATTGCGCGCCCGCGCGGCGGAGCAGATGCGTGCCCATATCGGAGAAATCCCCGAAGGTCAGTACAGCGCCACTGCCTATGTGGACAGCGACGGGGTGGTCAATGCGCCGCTGGAGATCAAGCTGAATATCACGGCGCAGGGCGACCGGCTGGTGTTTGATTTCGCGGGATCGTCGCCGCCTTGCGTGGGGCCGATGAACTCGGTTCTGGCGACGACGCTGTCGTCGGTTTACTTGGCGATGCGTCACATTTTTCCCGATGTGCCGATCAGCGCGGGGGCATTCGAGCCCCTGGAGGTGATCCGGCCCGAGGGCACGTTCCTTGATGCGCAGTACCCGCGCCCGGTGTCGGGCTGCGCTGCCGAGGTCAGCCAGCGCATCGCCGAGGCGGTGTTCGCGGCCTTGGTCGAGGCTTTGCCCGACCGCGTCACGGCCTCGCCCGCCGGGTCGTCGGGCAATTTTGCGCTGGGCGGAGAGGTGCCCGAGGAAGGGCGGTCCTATGTGATGTACCAAATCTCGGGCGGGGGGTATGGCGGCTATGCGGGGGGCGACGGCATTTCCAACGGCTGTTCGACCATCGGTATCTCCAAGGCGCCACCGGTGGAGATCATGGAGCAGCAATTTCCCGTGCTTTATCACCGCTATGCCCTGCGCGAAGGGTCCGGCGGGGCGGGGGCGCAGCGCGGCGGTTTCGGGCTGGATTATGAGGTGGAATTGCTGAAGGGCACGGCGCGGGCCAGTTTCGTGATGGATCACGGGCGCTTTGGCCCGCAAGGCGCGCTGGGCGGGGCCGATGGCATGGTCAATTCCGTGCGGGTGACGCGCGGGGGGCAGATGTTCACCCCCGAACACCTGTCGAAAGCGCAGGATATCGCCTTGCTGGCTGGCGACCGCGTGCGCGTTGGCACGCCCGGTGGCGGCGGTTATGGCGACCCGCTGACACGGTCCGCCGCGCTGGTGGCCGAGGACGTGCGGCTGGGCCGCTACACACCGGAACAGGCGCGCGATCTGTTTGGCGTGGTGATCGCGGGCGGCGAGATAGATACCGAGCAGACCCGCGCGCTGCGCCAGGGGCACCGGTAAAGCGGGGTAAATGCGGGGCAATGTTGCGCTGATTTTGGCCCATTCACCACGATTGCCCATATACAGCGGGGTCTTTACAATATAGGGGCTTTCTTTTGCTACCTGCCAGCAGCCCATTCGCGCCCTGCCGCACCATACAAGAGACCCGAGCCGCACATGATCCAGACCCTTGCCGATGCCCTGTCCGAAAAGGGATATGCCACCCTGACCCCCGTTCAGGAGGCTGTCACCAACCCCGAGACCGAGGGGCGCGACCTGTTGGTATCTGCCCAGACAGGATCGGGCAAGACCGTGGGCTTTGGCCTTGCCATCGGTTCGACCATTCTTGAGGAAAACGGCACATTCGGCCGTGCCGCGGCCCCGCTGGCGCTGATTGTGGCGCCCACGCGTGAACTGGCGTTTCAGGTGATGCGCGAATTGCAGTGGCTTTATGCAAAGGCGGGGGCGCGGGTTGCGTCCTGCGTGGGCGGGATGGACATGCGCGACGAGCGGCGCGCGCTGGATCGCGGCGCGCATATCGTTGTCGGCACGCCTGGCCGCTTGGTGGACCATATCAAGCGCGGGTCGCTGGACATGACGGGCCTGCGCGCCGTGGTGCTGGACGAGGCCGACGAAATGCTGGATTTGGGGTTCCGCGAGGATCTGGAATTCATGCTGGCCGAAGCGCCGGACACGCGCCGCACCCTGCTGTTTTCCGCCACCGTGCCGCCGATGATCGCCAAGCTGGCCAAGCAGTTCCAGAACGATGCTTTGCGCATCCAGACGATTTCGGACAAGGGCCAGCACGCCGATATTTCCTATCAGGCGCTGCGCGTGGCCCAGCATGACGCGGAACATGCGATCATCAACCTGCTGCGCTATCACGATGCGCAGAACGCGATTGTTTTTGCCAACACCCGCGCTGCGGTGAACCGGCTGATGGCACGGTTTTCCAACCGCGGTTTTTCGGTCGTGGCCCTGTCGGGCGAGCTGTCGCAGGCCGAGCGGTCCCACGCGCTGCAAGCGATGCGCGACGGGCGCGCACGGGTTTGCGTGGCCACCGACGTGGCCGCGCGGGGCATCGACCTGCCCGGGCTGGAGCTGGTGATTCACGCCGAACTGCCCTCGAACGAGGAAGGCTTGTTGCACCGTTCGGGCCGGACGGGCCGCGCAGGCCGCAAAGGGATTTCCGCGCTGATCGTGCCGCCGAAGATGGTGAAAAAGGCAGAACGCCTGCTGAAATTCGCCAAGGTGCAGGCGGAATGGGGTGTGCCCCCCTCGGCCGATGACATCCACGCCAAGGACGAGGAACGCCTGCTGGCCGATCCCGTCTGGAGCGAGGAAATCACCCCCGATATGGCGGCTTTTGCGTCCAAACTGTTGGAATTGCATTCGCCCGAGGTGGTCGCGGCGGCCTATTTGCGGCTTTACCAGTCGCGCCAATCCGCCCCCGAGGAACTGTCGCCCCCCGACATGCGCCCCGAAAAGACCGAACGCCGCGACCGTGCGCCCTTTGGCCCGTCGCGCTGGATCGCGTTGTCGGTCGGCCATGATGACCGGGCAGAGCCGCGTTGGCTGTTGCCGCTGGTTTGCCGCACCGGCGGCGTGGACAAGGATTCGATCGGTGCGATCCGCATCACGCAGGGCGAATCCTTTGTGGAACTGGCCGAGGGCGCGGTCGAGGGCTTCATGAAGGCGCTTGGCCCGAACGGTCAGATGGAAAAGGATGTATCCGCCCGCCTGGTCGAGGGTGAACCGGATTTCGGCCCGCGCGGCGGCCCCAAGGGGGGGGGCCGCTCTGGCCCGCGTCCGGACCGTGGCGAGCGGCCCAATTCACGCCCGCATCCGCGCGGCCCGAAACCCGATCACGGCCATGACGCGCGGCCCAGTCATGACGCGGACCCGCGCCCGCGCCGCGACGGCGAAAGCATCGCCCCCGCGCCGAAACCCAAGCGGGCCAGCGAAAGCGACGGAGCGCATACCGAGTTCAAACCCAAGGACACCGGTCCCAAAAACGCTGGCCCCAAGGGTGCTGGTTCCAAGGGCGCTGGCCCGGCCAAGGCCAAGCCGGTCTGGGGCAAGGGTGATGGCGCGAAATCGGACCGCCAGCGGTCGGACAAGCCGCGCGGCGACAAACCCTATGACGACAAGCCGCGTGACGGTGGCAAGGGCAAGAGTTTCGGTAAGCCGGGTGGAAAGCCGGCCGGCAAGTTCGGGGACAGACCGGGCGGCAAGCCCGGCGCGAAATCCCCCGCGGCCAAGGCCAAGGCGGCCGATACGTCCAAGCGGTTCACCCCGCCGGGCAAGGCGAAATCGCCCGGCTCGCGCGGCGGCAATGACGTGCCGCGCCGGGGCAAAGGCCGCAGCTGATCCAATGACGAAAGGCCGCCCTACGGGGCGGCCTTTTGCGTTAGGGGTTGAAGCGTAGGCAGGTTACGGGCAAAAGCACATAACAGGTTAAGGAAGCTCTGAACAACAGGCTTTG
>DFBX01000048.1 GCA_002366795.1 Rhodobacteraceae bacterium UBA3069
GCACAAAATTCCGCACAGTCTCTAATCGAAACTGCCAAGTTGAACAAAGTCGATCCCCAAGCATGGCTGACGGATGTCTTGTCCCGCATTGCTGACCACAAAATCACAAAGCTGGACGAATTGTTGCCGTGGAATTACATTCCCGAATAGTGAGCAGGACGCTTACGTTAAACGCGTTGAACTTGCGGTGCCTTCTGGAACCACGAGCGCACAGTGGAAAATCATCAATGACAAAATAACCTCTGCTGCAAATCAAGGTGTCCAACTCAATGTCACGGTGGTGCAATAAACGATGGCGGTTTACATAAGCATAACTTTGTTTTGTGATGTTTTCCTAATTGCGCCGCAATCAGGAATTCCTGGTAAAGTGTTGTTTCAGGAAGAAGATGCCCCAACACTTTACTGCAATTTGAGCGATGGCCCAGAGCATCTTGGTCACCAAATCCGGCAAGCAGAACGCTATAGCCGTAATTTCGCGGATCTTAATCTGAAATATCCAAAAGGCATAATGGCGATGCTGTCAAAAAAGCGAATAAGGCAGCACAGTAAAGTGTCGGAGATGACGGGGATTAAACTAAACCAGCTTCATAAGTTTGACCAAAGCATGTCTTTGGATTACGAAAACGGGGAAATTTTTCTCCGGTTTTTAAAAAGAGCTGAAGACGAAAAGTTCAATTACAGGTCTACCAACAAGAATAAGGCTGACGAACCGCGTATCCCAGATACCTGTAGTGACCTAGAACTTGGCCAAAAAATTTTTGATTGGGTTGCCACCCTTAATGAGGCCAATTTCTCTTCGTGAGGTAGGCCTAACTGGCCCGAAAGGGAGCCGCAAAGGTGGCCAAAAATCAGAACGATCCAAGAACGGGTTAAATCAGTAGTCCTGTACTGCTTAGGAACTCGCAAGGCACGGACAACACAGCCATGTCGAAACCTGCCAATATGGCAGCGTTTTGAACATGTATTACCGACCCGTAAACTTCACGATCAAGTTCCATAGATTTGCCAATAAGCCTACAGCCAGCGCGCCAATGAAACCATAGCCTGCAACACCACCAAGCGTTCCAGCCAAGTCCACAAACGCATTTGGATCAGAAAAAACCCTAAATAGAAACCCCAACCCTACTCCTATCGAGCTATGCCCGAAAGTTGGTGATGGCGTGATCATGCGGCATTTTGAAGTTGCTTGATCCCGTCCTTGAACTCAACCCCTTTGATGATTTCGGGGAGGCGGTTTTTACCGTCGAGTTTGCGCCATTTCTTCTTAGCTGACATCATCAGCTTGTAAACCATGGCGAGGGCGGTTTTCCGGCTCAGACATCCCTTGGTTTTGCGCGTCCGGTTGCGCACGGTGGCGAAGATGCTCTCGATTGGGTTGGTCGTACGGATGTGTTTCCAGTGTTCAGCGGGGAAGTCGTAGAATGTGAACAGCACATCTTTGTCCTTTGTCAGTTTCTTGACCGCGCGCTCATATTTGACGCCATACGCTTCCTACTCAACAAGCGAATGCCGCGCCTCTTCGAAGAACTCGAAATGGCCCATGGTGATGGCCGCTTCCCCCGCCTGTTCCGCAGTCTCACGAAAGCCCAGCTGCTGATCCTCGATAACTGGGGGCAGGGACCGACTGACGGCGGCGCAGCGCCGCGACCTGATGGAGATCGTCGAAGACCGCTACGGCCGCGGCTCAACCATGATCACCAGCCAGTTGCCCATAAAGGCATGGCACAATGTCATCGGAGAGCCAACCTTCGCGGACGCCATCGTCGACCGCATCGTTTACAACGCCTACCGCCTCGAACTCGAGGGCCAGTCCATGCGCAAGACCATCGCTAAAATGGATGACGCCACACCCCAAACCTGAAAACCTGAAACCTATGCCTCAAGGCAACGCGTCAAAGGTGGGCGAATAGCCCGGAACAGGTGGCGCATGTTGTCGGAATGCGTGGGCGAATCCTCTAGAATACGCAAGCCTCTCCTCAAGATCAAATTTCAAGCTGAACCGCGACGCCGCTCTCGCCGCGTGGCGTCAGATCGGTGCGGCATAAGGGACAGGGCTCTTGCCCTTGCAGAAACTGGTTCTCATCGGTCTGACACCACCTTCATGACACTCTCGGCACCGACCACAAATGCGCCCGATCAGCGATCATGCGGAGGAAACGGTGTTGCGTAGCTTTCTCCCCGTCCAGTTGAACCAGGTCCTGCAATCCGACATGTGCCTTGGCATGGATCACTCGGTCTATTCCACAATCGCGATAGAAACGATTCAGAATCGCGATTGTATTGTCGTCCGGGGTGCGCATGAGCATCAGAGCATGTGCCTGTACGGCCTCTCCACCCACCATCGGGCGCCAACGCTGTGCCGTTCCTGCGAATTTTTGACCATTCACGGTGACGTTGAACCGTCCATCACAGAAGGCACCAGGCACGGATCCATAGCAAGAGCTTATGCCCGCATCGCAAAGTGCCTCGCAGATCGGTGCGGTCAGTCGTCTGTATGCGTCTTCGAGCCTGGGTGCCGCGCCCTGCGGCCCCCGAAACATAAGCGTCAGGTTAACGATGCCGGGCCCCTGCGGCACCAGATCGCCGCCGGTGGCCCGCAGATGAACCGGCCAGCCAACGTCGGCGGCCTGCGCACATGCGCGGGCGAAACCGGGAAGCCTGCTCAGCCTTGAAGGCGCAACCAGCGCGGGCTCGCAGGACCAAAGCAAGGCTGAGAAGGTGCAGCGTCCGGCGGCAATGTCGGCCAGGCGCGCAGCCTCCCACGCCAGCGCGTCGGCAAGAGCCAGTTCCCGCACAGGGTCGGTCGCCGCCGCGGTGATCACGTGATCTGCCCGATCACGTCCCCCTTGCGCACGATGTCATCAATCTGTTTCGCGATCGTCAGAATTCCGTCGGCGGGCGCCGTGACCTCGAACTGCGACTTCTCAACCATTATCTCGGCGATCAGCGCGCCCGTGCGCACACTTGCGCCGTCACTTGCCAGCCAGTTGGTTATGACGGCTTCCATGCCGTCATCCTGCCAAAGATCCTGCGGTACCTTCACGTCGACCACCATTCGTTCGCTCCTTTACCTGTGACGACATTCTACATTTTGCGATAGGCGTCGACGATCTTGTCAGGATTGGGCAGGCAGAACTGCTCCATATGCCTAGCATAGGGGATCGGCACGTCTGGAAAGGTCACGCGTGCAGGCGATGCCTTCAGCTTCGAGATATCGTGCTCGGTCACGCTAGCGATGATCTCACCCGACACGCCAAAGCTGTGGTAATCCTCGTCCACCACGATCAGACGGCCGGTCTTGGCGACTGAATTGATCACCGTCTCTCGATCCAGCGGGACCAGCGAAACCAGATCGACAACCTCGGCGCTGACACCATCCTCAGCCAGCTTGTCGGCTGCTTTCAGCGCGTTATGCACCCCCATGGCAAGGCCGACGAGCGTCACGTCTGTGCCTGCGCGCACCACTTTGGCCTTGCCGATCTCGACGGTGTAATCTTCTTCGGGAGTGTTAACTGTCGCGCCAGCTTCGGTGCCCAACCAGCCCATGCCCTGCAACTGCTTGTGGAACATGTAGACCACCGGGTTGTCGTCGCGGATCGCCGCAGTCATCAGCCCCTTGGCGTCATAGGCGTTAGAGGGTGAAACGACCTTCATGCCCGGCAGATGGGCGAAGGTCCCGTAGAGGCATTGCGAGTGCTGACCCGCATCCGAGTACCCGCCTCCGGTCGAGGTCATCAGAACCATCGGAACCGACGCGTTGCCGCCCGAAAAATACGTATTCTTGGCCATCTGGTTATAGATAGCGTCAAAGCAGACGCCGAAGAAATCGACAAACATCAATTCCACGACAGGCCGCATCCCATCCATCGCCGCGCCTACAGCCGCGCTGATGAAGCCGGTTTCGGAAATCGGGGTGTCGCGCACGCGTTCTTTTCCGAATTCCTCGAACAGGCCGCGAGTATTCCCGAAGATGCCGCCGAAACCGGCGATATCCTCGCCCATCACAAAGACGGTCGGATCGCGTTGCATCTCCTGCTGCATCGCCTCAGCCATCGCGCGCGCGATCGTCAGGCGGCGTTCGTTGGTCGGTTGGTCAAGCATGGGTTAAATCCTTTCATGCCACACGTCGGTGGAGGTCTGAAATTCACACGAAAACGGCGGTCAGCGCATCGGTTTGCGGCGCATACGCGCTGTCGCGCGCAAAGGTTATCGCCTCGGCGACACGGGCCTCGGCGCGCTTTTCGATCTTGTCAATATCCTTGGCTGCGTAGCCGTCTGAGATCAGGCGGTCACGCATTTTCGGGATCGGATCCTTGGCAAAAAGTGCTTCCTTCTCGCCTTCAGGCCGATATTGCTCGGCATCACCCATGAAGTGCCCCGCCAGCCGATAGGTTTCCACCTCGATCAGTGTCGGCCCCTTGCCTTCGCGGGCGCGCGCAATCGCCTGACCTGCGACATCGAAGATCGCATAGGGATCGTTGCCGGGGATGTAGTGCCCGGGCATGCCATAGCCCGTCGCGCGAACGTCATTGCGCGCCACCGCCGTGGCCTCTGACTTTGGAACCGAAATAGCCCAGGAATTGTCCTCGATCACGAAGACGACCGGAAGATTCCAGACCCCGGCAAGGTTGAGGGCCTCGTGAAATGCACCCTGGTTCGCGGCACCCTCGCCCAGGAATGCAACCGCGACCCCCGGTTTGTTCTGCATCTTACGCGACAGAGCAGCCCCGCAAGCAGGGCCGCAGCTTTCACCGATGATGCCCGAACATGAAAAATTCACCGCCGGGTCGATCAGGTGCATGTGCCCACCCCGCCCACCAGACAGGCCGGTCGATTTGCCAAAAATTTCGGCGGCCATTTTTTTCAGATCTACGCCCTTGGCGATCGCCTGATGGTGTGGGCGGTGGGTTGCGGTCACAATGTCGTCGGCACCCAGATGCGCACATACACCCGCAGCGACCGGCTCTTGCCCGTTCGACAGGTGCATCTCGCCAGGGATCGGCCCGTTCGCCATGTTGAACGCAGGGGTCTTGCCTTCGAGATAAACCTTCTCGATCGCTTCTTCAAAGCGTCGGCTGACCACTATGTTTTCGTACATCCACAGTGACTGTTCTTTCGTCGGCTGCATGTAAATCCTCCCTCTTGTTCGGTTCGTGTGCGGGCACACGAACCTTTTAGCACTATATGCCGCATCTCACCTTCCGCATTGACGCAGATCAACGGGCGACCAGTCACGTCGCCCGTTGCAAGGCGTCCTGTTACAAAGCGTATTGCTCGCGCGCGAATTTGCCGATTCCGGCGGCATCAAGCGCGGACAGGGGCGCAAGGAACGTCACTTGGATCACTCCGGGCGCACGCCCGATCTCGATTGCGCCGTTGATGGTGGCGCGGTTGCGTACCTCTGGGACGGTCATGCCAAGCAGGTCGGCGGCGCGGGTCAGCCCGTTCTCGATCGCCTGATTCAACGTCGGGCCGGTGCCGATGACCGAGATCGGCGCCGACTCTTCCAGCTTTTCGATGTTCCATTCGCGGGCCAGCACCACAGCCTTTGCCTTCTCATCGGCATCGAACGGTCGGGCCATTGGCGGCAAGTCCTCGAGCCGGGGAAACAGCACCGGACCGGCAAGTGTGCGGCCCTTGACCACCTCGACCTGAAGCGTGACACTGCCGGCCACGTCCATCGTGTGCCCCGCGATCTCTCCATCGCCCTGTCCGGCGTGCATGTCACCGATATAGACCCCCGCACCCGGCACCTTGACCGGTGTCAGCAGGATGGCGCCGTCGCGGACCGCGTCGATGTCCATGTGGCCATCGGTTCGATGCTCGTCCAACTGCTCGACCGTTACCGCATATTGGTGCGGAGCGCCGATCAGGGCTGCGCCAAAATCACCGGCATTGTGCGAATCCGGCAACGGCATCGACGGCGTCGTGCCCAGTTGCCCCAGAAACGGCCGCATCCGGACTATCACTGCCGGCATGTCCGACGGCGCATAGACGAGGATGGGATGCTGAACCGAATGGTCGGGCAGCGCCGCATAGTGTTCGGCATTATGCGCAATCTTTTCGGCCGCGTCCTTGGGCATGGTGACACCCACGCTGCGGGTCTCGTCGAAGACGACGGTGTATCCGTGAACCACCTCGAACGGCTTAACGGGATTGCCGCACTTGTCGCACCGCACCGCGTCCGGCCCGATCCCTTCGACATGGGTTTCGGGCCAGAGCGCGTCACAATGCGGGCAGCGGGCCGCGACGTAGGGATCACCGAGGCAGAACCCTTCGGGTGACGAATCGTGTCCTGACGCGGTGGCGATGGCGGTCACGGTGATGTCGCGGATGCGGATCGCCAGCGCATCACCCGGCTCTGCGCCGTTCACGTAGACCGGTTTCGTCACCTCATGCCCGCCGCGAAGACGCGGGGTGATCATTGGCCCCCAGCATCCCGGCGCGGTATTGGCGATGATCGTGCCGCCGTCTTCGAGTGGGCCCAGCATCTGCTGCGACGGGTCCAGAATGCCGTTGGTGAATTCCTGCACGACAAGACTGCGCTGCGCTGCGCCGGTCGCGGATCCTGTTCGATCTTTTGACATGGGTAGTCTCCTATCCGGGATTGGCACCAGTCAGGCTACGGTCGACGCTGGTTCAGCGAAATCGATCAGCTGCATTCTTCGGAACAGTCACGAGCGCCAAAGAATGCACCTGCGGAAGGCGATCTGCAGCCAAAAACGGTACCGTCAAGCAGGGGTACCCTCGGCCAAAGATGACGGCGAGTCAATTGGTTTGGGGGCCTGACACGCGGTGGATGGCGGGGGGCACTGTCAGAGAAACCCGACTTGCAGCGGCGTTCACGGAACCGTAGCCATGCGAACATGACCAGTCGCACGTCGTTCAGGTACTTCAAGACCAGCCCCGAGATTATCCGACTGGGAGTGATGCTGTATGTCCGTTCCCGCTTTCGCTTCGGAACGTCGAGGATCTGCTCCACGAGCGAGGCATCGACGTCAGCCACGAAACGGTCCGATATTGGTGGCACCGCTTCGGGCCGATGTTCGCAGCCGAAATCCGCAAGCGTCGCATTGAAGGCATGCGATCAAGCCGGTGGCGGTGGCATCTGGACGAGATGTTTGTGAAAATTAACGGGGAGATGTACTACCTGTGGAGGGCCGTGGATCACGAAGGCGAGGTCTTGGAAAGCTTTGTCACAAAGTCTCGGGATAAGAAAGCGGCGCTGAAATTCTTAAGAAAAGCAATGCGCAAACATGGCCATCCCGAGGTAATCGTGACCGACAAACTCCGGTCCTAAGGTGCTGCGTTGGGCGAAATCGGCGCCGTTCATCGCCAGAAAACGAGGCGCTGGTGGAATAACCGTGTTGAGAATGCGCACTTGCCGTTCCGACGACGGGAGAGGGCGATGTTGAGCTTCCGGAAGATGCGAAGTTTGCAGAAATTCGCCGCCGCTCTCGCCGAGCGGCGCGGCCTCTGTGCCGAATGAAGGACGGTGATCCTGCCCAACCTGAGACCAGTTCGAATTCATCTGACAGCACCTCGAAGTCCGCTCGGATAAGATCGGCGTAGGCCCGCATGTCTTCCGGCGATTGGGGCAGGAACGGCCGTTCGGGCGGGATGCAATCCGCTGTCGCAGATGCTGGTATACTTCCAAGCAGGATCGCAAGCAGTAACGGTGCGTTGCGCGCACAAAACAAGCGCAGGGCAAAACTCCTTTGCCGCCTTTAAGATTATCGATCTGTTGGGTATCACCGTTATCGGAGCAAGGCGAACTTCGTCAATACGTTATTATTGTTTTGCAATCATTAATGGTGTTTTGTATCGCACACGGTGTTGCGACCCCGTGGGCCTGATACTGCATCCAGGCAGAACAAGGATCCAAGGGAAGGCCATGATAGAAGAAGCCCCGAATGTGGTCACAGAAGACGGACTGCGCGGCTTGCTCGCCGACGGCTACCTCATCGAGGTGGTCTGCAAGGAGGGAGCGGAGAAGCGCCATAACAGCTGGTACGGCTCGTGGGTCATCCGCGCCGTCTCGGCTAATGGGCGTGACGACAAAATGCTCGTCACCAGCCGAAACGTCCTCAAGCTGCGCGATTTCAAAACCATTGTTGGCCTTGTCAGCTTCTTGGCTGACATGGGCTGCACGACAGCGAGCATCCCGCTCGAAGAAGGTGGTCGGATGCGTCACGCCGCTCCCGGTCAACCGACCGGGGCGCAGAACGGAGCGGCTCCGGTCACGGGCAGTTGACCGCGCATTTGCGCTCGTCGTTGTCTTGGGTAAGCGGCGATCACTGGTGATGTCCCGAAGCCCATCCGTAAAATACCGTTATCCCTGACGGCGTAGGCGCGCGATCCGATGGGCAGGAATGTCATCTAAAACTGTTGGTGACAACGCGACCCTTTACAGAAATTCCAGCCGATCGAGTTGCCGATTGATGTCGGCAGAGTTCTTGCCCACTTCAAACTGTCGCAACCACATGAAGCAGCTGGTCCGGCTATCGACCTCTTCATTGAGCAGGCTGTTAAGCTTGGATTTCATTCCGGGGTCGAGACGTGCCGCAATGCGAGCCTCGATCCGTTGTTCGGCCGCAACCAATGCGTCAGCGTATAGTGCCGGAGCAACGATACTTCGTCAGTGGGAAGATCAAATAGCGCCGCGCGTTGTCGCGCGGTCAGAACTGCTCGGTATGCCATCGAACTGCTCTTTCTCTATATGGTAGGGTCTTTGAAAGTAACATATTGAGACCCATTGCTTGCCATGTCTTTATTAATGTCTCAATATGGGGATCGCAAAACACCTAAGTATTTATGAGACCCCATGGCCAAAGTCGGATACGCTCGCGTCAGTTCCGTCGGACAATCTCTGGGTGTCCAGCGCGAGAAGTTGAGCGCGTGCGAGAAGCTGTTTGAAGAAAAACGGAGCGGCACCACCGACGCCCGCCCCATGCTCAAACAATGCCTGAATTATGTACGCGAAGGCGATGTGCTGATCGTATCGCGCATAGATCGGCTCGCCCGCTCCACACTACATCTGTGCCAGATCGCCGAGAACTTGCGCGAGAAAGGTGTCGATCTGGTTGTTCTCGATCAGAATATCGACACGTCCGATGCCACTGGCCGCCTCTTGTTCAACATGCTGGGCGCTTGCCCTGATCAATGTCCAAGACTTCGGTATTCATCAGAATGCTCTTTTCTCCACCTAAGCCGCGACAATAGTGGCGGTTTAGTGGGAAGGTATTTCATCCCATTCGCTCGGTCATCCTCAACCCGATCCGTCAGATGCCGGGACTGAACACCTAGCTCAAGGTATCCTATGCACCGGTGTGGAGGCCAAGGCTTTCAGGAAGCGTCAAGTTTCTTGTAGAGATATGAGCGTGACACGCCGAGGTGCTCGGCCGCTTTTTTCTTGTTGCCCTTGGAGCGGATGACCGCGTCGTTGATGAGCTGCAACTCGAGCTCTTCCAGCGCATCTTTAAGCGTACGACCTTGAACGGACGACGAGGTTGAGCCGCCCTGATGCACCGCGTGGGCCTTGTAATCGGCCCCGGTCCCGTCTTCGAAATTGGCAAGCGTGAGCTTCGACCCCTCGGCGAATACAAAGGCGCGTTCCACGACGTGCCGCAATTGCCTGACGTTGCCCGGCCACGACCGGTCCATCAGGTGATCGGCGATTTTCATCTCGACCTCGGGGACGTCGCGGCCGTACTGGCTGGCGAGTTCCGAGACGAAATAGTTCAGCAGCAGCGGGATGTCCTCTCTGCGCTCATCAAGCGGAGGGATGTGAATGCAGACTGGGCTTATCCGATAAAAAAGGTCCAGCCGGAATTTCTCCTGCTCGACGAAAGCCTCAAGATCTCGGTTCGTGGCGCTGCAGAGCCTGAAATCAACGCGTTTTGGTTTGTCGCCGCCCACCCGTTCGACCATTCGGTCCTGAAGCACGCGCAGCAGTTTCGTCTGCACCTCCAGCGGCATGTCGCCGATCTCATCGAGAAAGATCGTGCCCTGGTCCGCCTGCTCGAACTTGCCGGCCCGCCCCTTCCGGTCGGCGCCGGTAAAGGACCCGGCCTCGTAGCCGAATAGCTCACTTTCCACCAGCGAGGCGGGCAGGGCAGCGGCATTCACGGTGACGAGCCGTTTGTCCTTGCGCGAGCTGAGATGATGCAACGCTTGGGCAACAAGCTCCTTGCCGGTGCCGCTCTCGCCCTGGATCAGCACGGGAATATCCAGAGGCGCGATCTTGCGGATTTGATCTCGGACCGACCGCATGGCGAGGCTATTGCCGATGATGGCGTCGAGAACGTCGACCGAGCCGTTGTCCTTGTTCTTGCTTGCGTTCGACTTGTAAGTCTCGATCTGGCCTTCCAGATCTCTGATCTTGCGCGCCATCGCTTCCAGCTGCTGCGGGCCCTTGAACATGACCCGCCCGATTGCGCCGACAACTTTCTTGCCATGCCGGATCGGATATCTTGACACGATACGGTCGAAGCCTTTCATCCGCTGAACCTGTCCGACCTCGGCCACGCCAGTCTTCAATGTCAGATGAAGGCGCGTGTTTTCAATGACGTCCCGGACGTTCTTGCCGACACCGCCGCCCGCCTCCAGCCCGAAGAACTTTTCGTGCACCGGCGAGATATACGCCATCTTGGCGCTCTCATCCACGATGGTCATCGCATCATAGGGGTCGTTGAGGATGTGATTCAGTATGTCGTAGGCAAAATCGACTCGCATGACAAACTGCAGGACAGTGTCCGCAGGGGGCGACGAAATCAGAACGACATAGCCGGCAGGATAAGGCGAAACCAGGCAGACAAACTGACCGTTGTTCAGCAGAATCGGGACGAAGCGGCGCTCGGCGGCATCCTTCAGCCATGCGGAGTCCGAGATGATTGCGCGGATCCGCACATCCTCTGCCATGCCCGAAGCGAGTAGACATTTCCCTTTGGTATCAGTGACAAGCACACCCTTGATACCGATGCCGTCACCATGTTCCGAACTCACCAAGTCCTCCCTCCGCGACATCTCTCCTTGCCCCGGCACAAAAAGTGTCTCCATTGTGGACAGGTGTCAACCGGAACTGTCGTGAAGCCGTGGCTTATGTGTGACTTCCAAAAATGCAATAGTTGGACTCGCTGTTTGGCACGGCGTTTGCTTGCAGGGATCTTTAGGACACCGCCGGTGGAGGAGGAGGCATAGCGCCATTGTGCGCGGACCAGCCGGTGGGACCAAAGGAAGGGGGGGCAATGGAACTCAGACCACAACAGTTTCACCAGCAGAAGCAATCGCTGTCGATCACCGGTCAGGTGATCCAGTCTATTCGTCTGTTGCAACTCGGCAATCACGAGCTTGAGGACTTTCTGCGCGAACAAGCGGACGACAATCCGCTGGTCACGGTGGTGGTCGGGGCATCGGACGTGCAAACTCAGGACAGTGCCGTCCGCGTCCCCGCGCAAGACCGTGGCGGATCACCGAGCGGGACGCCGCGTCTGCCGTCGGCGGGCGCGGCGAATGACATGCCTGGCCCGGACCAGTACCTCGAGGCGCGCGTATCCCTGCGCGAACATCTCAACGCGCAAATTTCGCTGGTGCTGGATGCGCCGGTGGATCGTCTTATCGCCCGTGAGATCGTGGATTCCCTGGACCCGGACGGTTATTTCCGCCGCGATCCCGACGAGATGGCTGAGCTGATGGGTATCCCGGCCGCGCGTGTCCAGGCTGCGCTGGAGGCGGTGCAGGAATGCGAACCGACCGGCGTCGCCGCGCGTGACTTGGCCGAATGCCTGTCCCTCCAGCTCGCGGAACGTGGCGGGCTGACCGTGCCGATGCGCGCATTGCTGGAAAACCTGGACCTGCTGGGGGACTACAAAATCGAGACGCTGGCGCGGATCTGCGGCGTCGGCGCGAACGGGGTGATGGACCTCGTGCGGCAGATACGGGAACTCGATCCTCGCCCGGGCCGCCAATTCGACACCGATCCGGTGGTCCTGGCGTTGCCGGACATACATGTCGAGATGGCGGACGACGGCAAGTTGACCGTCGAACTGAACACCAGCGTCATGCCGCGCGTCCTGATCGACCGGGAATACTATGCCGAGGTCAGCGCAGGGATCGACGGCAAGGCCGACCAGCGGTTCATGATCGATTCCATGAGCAACGCGAACTGGCTGGCGCGGAGCATCGACCAGCGGGCCAGGACAATCCTGCGTGTCGCGACCGAAATCGTTGCCCGTCAGAGCGATTTCTTCCGCTACGGCGCGGGGAGCCTCAAGCCCCTGTCACTCAAGGATATTTCGGCCGAGGTGAACTTGCACGAGTCGACCGTCTGCCGTGCCGTGGCCGACAAATACATGATGACGCCGCGCGGCATGTTCGAACTCAAGTTCTTCTTTGCCAATTCGGTCAGCGTCATGGACGGCGAGGCCTGCCTCTCCGTTGATACTGTCCGGCACCGTCTGCGCCAGTTGGTCGACGCCGAGACGCCGACAAATATCCTCTCGGAC
The DNA here is from genome assembly GCA_002366795.1 of Rhodobacteraceae bacterium UBA3069. Lineage (GTDB taxonomy): Bacteria > Pseudomonadota > Alphaproteobacteria > Rhodobacterales > Rhodobacteraceae > UBA3069. The sequence goes on from DFBX01000048.1 coordinate 12,504, forward strand.
CAGGCGATCATGGACACGCTGCGGTCTGAAGGCATCGACATCGCCCGACGCACCGTCGCGAAGTACCGGGAAATGATGGACATCCCGACCTCGCGCAAGCGCAAGCGGCTCAAGACCCCGCTTTTGACCGGTGCCCGGACCATGGCGCAGGCGGATTGAACCCACCGATTGCCGTTCTGATCACCGGTCGGCGCGGTCCCTCAAAGCCGATCGGCGGCCTTGTCTGTGAACGTTTTGCCGCCCACAACAAGAACGCCCCCGAATTTGGCACGGAGATTGCATGTTTATCATGGTGACAGACAAGAGATGTGGGCCATGACAAACCAGCCAAGAGAAGAGCAGCCGCAATCGACCGGTTTGCCGTATGAGACCCTGCCGATCATAGCGTCGGGGCAAACCTTCGGATTTCTCGACGGGGTCCGTGTCCTGGACCTCTCTACGTCGGTCGCCGGGCCTTATGCCACGATGCTGCTTTCCGACTTCGGGGCCGAGATCATCAAGGTCGAGCGTCCCTCCGGGGACGATGCCCGGAAATGGGGGCCGCCGTTCCTCGACGGGCAGGCGCTGTGGTTCGCGGCGGTCAACCGCAACAAGCGGAGCGTCGTGATCGACGCCCAGACCGAACAGGGCCGCGCCGACCTCCTGGCGCTCGTCCGCGCCAGCGACGTGGTGGTGACGAACCAGCCGCCGTCGGTCCAGAAGAAGCTGGGGCTGGATTATGAGACGCTCAAGCAGGAGCGCGACGGGCTGATCTTCGTCGCCATCACCGGCTTTGGCCTTGATGGCGAGCGGGCGAACCTGACGTGCTACGACCTGATCGCCGAGGGCTATTCCGGCATTATGGACATCACCGGCCCCGCCGATGCGGAACCGCAGAAAATTGGTGCCCCGGCCGCGGACATGCTGGCCGGGCAGGATGCGGCCATGGCGACGATGGCCGCTCTGGCCGGGCGGCATCAGAACGGCGGCAAGGGCCAGTGCATCGACGTCAGCCTTGTCGAGAGCATGACGCGTTTCCTGTCCTGCCGGATTTCCCCCTACCTCGGTGCAGGCGAAATCCCCGAACGGACGGGCGGGCGGGACAGCGTCATCGCGATTTACCAACCGTTCGAGACGGCGGATCAACCGATCACGCTGGGGCTTGGATCCGACGCGATCTGGGGCCGCTTCTGGACCGCTGTTGGCGACCCTGAATTCGCGGCCCGCGACGCGTTCCGCACCAACGCCCAACGGCGCGAGAACCGGAACGAGATCGTGGAGCGCATCCAAGGTATCCTGCGGCAGGAAACCCGCGCGCACTGGCTGGGCATCTTCCGCGACGCCCGTGTGCCTGCGGGCCCGATCAACCGGGTGGACGAGGTCGCCTCGGACGAACTTCTCAGGGCGCGCGATCTTTTCTATGCGATCAAGGACGACGAGGGCCGGATCATGCCGCAAATCGGTCTCGGCATCCGGATCAACGGGCATTCGAGCATAGCGCGCCGCGCACCGCCCCGTCTGGGCGCGGACACGCAGGACGTCCTGCGGGAACTGAAGACGTCCGAGTGACGGGGCCGGAACAAATAAATAAGAAAGGATAAACGATGGCTTTCAAGGAAATCACCTACGAGGAAGACGGACCGATTGGAACCATCACCCTCAACCGTCCGGACGACGGCAATATGTTCACCGAAACGATGTGCCACGAAATCCGCGACTGCATCGAGGGCATTCGCCGCGAGACCCGAACCCGCGTCGTCGTGCTGACCGGCGCGGGCGACCGGTTTTTCTGCATCGGCGGGTCCAAGGACGGCATGGAAAAAACCAAACTCTATGCCGGCACGCTGCCGACGCTGGAGATGTACGAGGTGATCGACAAGCTGCAAAAGCCGGTGATCGCCAGTGTGAACGGCTTTGCCGTCGGCGGCGGCAACGTGCTCCAGATGGTCTGCGACGTAACCATCGCCAAGGACTCCGCGATCTTCCGGCAAGTCGGGCCGATGATGGGATCGTTCGATGCAGGTTACGGGACGTGGTATCTTGAGGATCTCATCGGGAAGAAACGCGCCAAGGAACTCTGGTATGCGAACCCCAAATTGACCGCGGCGCAGGCCAGTGAGATCGGCCTGATCAACCGCGTCGTTCCCGATGCGGAACTGGCCGAGAAGACCCGGGAATTCGCGCTGGAGATCGCGGACCGCGGTGCCTTTGCGCTGGCCGCGATCAAGGGCGCGTTCAACGCACGGCACGGCGGCGTCAGCGGCCTGTCCCGGGTGACGCACGACCTGCTGCTCAGCCAGTACCTCGGCACCGAGGAGTCGACGGAACTGAAAGAGAGCTTCGCCAAACGGCGCAAGCCGGATGCGACCAAGTTCGGACATTGAGGCGGACCCATGAAACCATTCCTCACGCTTCATGATCCTCAAGCGGCAAGAGAGTTCTATTCCCACGGGCTGTGGAAGGACGACACGTTCTATTCCCTGATGAGCGACCACGCAGACCGTCGACCGGACGATATCGCCCTTCTGGACGGGCTCACCTCGTTGTCGTGGTGCGCGCTGAAGGCGAGGGTGGACGCCATGGCCGACAGCTTGCTGTCGCAGGGCATTGGCGCGGGCGACCGGGTCGCGATCTGGATGTCGAACAGAATAGAGGCGGTGATCACCTTCCTTGCCTGTTCGCGCGAAGGGATTGCCTGTAATCCCTCCCTTCACCGCACCTACACCTGCGGTGAGATCGTCGAATTGCTGACCGAACTCTCGGCCAGCGCGCTGGTGACCGAGGACGGCTGGGGCGCGGACCGCGATACCGTCGATCTCTACAGCCTGCTCAAGGAATTGCCATTCCTCAAGAAGGTCTATACCCCCGACAGCTTCCCCCAGTACATTACCGGCGTCGACCACACGCCCCACGCCAACCCTGACAGCGTCATCTACCTCGCCTTCACGTCGGGCACGACGGGCAAGCCCAAGTGCGTCATGCACTCGTGCAACACGCTGCTGTCCAATGCCCGTGATCTTGCGCGGGACTGGGCGCTGTCGGAACAGGCGGTGCTGCTGACCCTCAGCCCCTTGTCGCATCACATCGCCTGGGTGGCCTGCGGGCAATGGCTGATCTCGGGGGGCAGGTTCGTCACCGATTATCCGCCCGAAGGCACGGACCGGCTGGCGTGGATCGTGGAATCCGGCGCCACCTATGTCCTCGGCGTGCCGACACACGCGATGGACATCCTTGCCGATCAGAAGCGGCAGGGGATGGAACGGCTGGGGCAGGTTCAGACCTTCTACATGGCAGGTTCGGCAATCCCCGAGGTCGTGGCGCAGGCCTTCGTGGATCAGGGCATCACGCCACAGAACATCTACGGCATGACCGAATGCTCCTCGCATCAGTACACCCATCCGGGCGACCCAAAGGAGGTCTGGATCCAGACCTGTGGACGCGGTGGCCCGGCCTACGAGGTAAAGATCTGGGATCCGGCAAATCCGGACGTTGAAGTGCCAGGCGGCCAGACCGGCAATATCGGCGGTCGGGGCGCGGCGATGATGCTGGGCTACTTCGCCAACCAGACCGCAACCGAGAATACAATGAACCGGCACGGATACCTGCTGTCCGGCGATCTCGGATCGTTCGACATCAACGGCAACCTGCGGATCGAGGGGCGGATCAAGGATGTCATTATCCGCGGCGGCCACAACATCAACCCCTCGCGTATCGAGTCCCTGACGCTGGAGCACAAGCGGGTTGAGAAGGCGGCGGTGTTCGGCCTGCCCGATGACCGGCTTGGCGAAACGGTCTGCCTTGCGGTGATCGGCGACGTCTCGCCCGAAGAGATCCTGGCACATCTCGCGCGCGAAGGACTGTCTAAATACGACATGCCCGAATGGTTCCTTGACGTCGACGCGATGCCGCTCACCGCGAGCGGCAAAATACTGAAACGAGAGATGATCAACATGGTCGGCCGCGGCGAACTGAACCCGCTCGCGGTCCGCTACAAGATGGCGAGGACACAATAACCAATGGCTGTTGAGTTGAAAAAAGAGGGCGATTTTGCGGTCCTCACCCTAAACCGCCCCGAGGCACTGAACGCTCTGTCGTTTTCGATCCTCCGCGATATTGGCCGCGCGCTGGACGAGGTGGCAGTGATGAAGGACATCCGCGCGCTGCTTGTCACCGGCGCCGGTGACAAGGCGTTCTGCGCGGGCGCCGACATCAAGGAACTGCGGGGCCGGGCGCTGGTCGACCAGAAGCGCGGGGCGGAATTGGGCCAGTCTGTCTTTGCCAGGCTCCACAGCCTGCCGGTCGCTTCGGTGGCGCTGGTCAATGGCTATGCCTTCGGCGGCGGCTCGGAGCTTGCACTGGCCTGCACCTTCCGACTGGCGTCGCCGAGCGCGATATTCGGGCTGCCCGAGATCAAGCTGGGCCTGATCCCCGGCTACGGTGGGACGCAGCGCCTGCCGCGCCTGATCGGTGAGGGCCGGGCGCTCGAGATCATTATGACCGGCCGCAACGTCAAGGCGGACGAGGCCGAGCTCATCGGCCTCGTGAACGCTATCGCCGAGGGCGACCTGATGGAGGTCGGCCGCGAATTCGCCGGCAAGTTCACCCGCTACAGCCTGCCGGTGCTGGAATGCGCGCGCCGCGCAGTGCAGCGGGCCGGGGACGTCACGCTTGACGAAGGCCTGCGGATCGAGGCCGACCTCTCGACGCTCGCCTTCCGCACGGCGGATGCCGAAGAAGGCATGGCCGCCTTCGAAGAGAAACGCAAAGCGGAGTTCAAGGATGGCTAAAGGGCAGATCATCGTCACCGGCGCCTCCAAGGGCATCGGCGCCGCCATCGCAACGGAACTGGACGGGCGCGGGTTCGACGTCGTCTGCCTGTCACGCAGTGGCACTGCACCCAAGGGGTACGGCATCGCCTGCGACATGACGGACGAGGACGCCGTGCGCGCCGGGATGAGCAAAGTCGCCGCTCGTGGGCCGGTCGCAGGGCTGGTCAACAACGCGGGCGTTCATATCGCAGGGGCGATTGCCACGCTCGACACCAGGGATTTCGACCGCACCATGGCTCTGAACGCGACCGCCGTAATGGTCGCCGCGCGCGAGGTCTATCCGCACCTGAAAGAGGCGGGCGGCATGATCGTGAACATCGGGTCTTTCTTCGACCGCATGGGCGTGCCGGACAACCTGTCCTACTGCGCTTCCAAGGCCGCCGTCGCCGCGATGACGCGCTGCATGGCGGTGGAATGGGCGCGCGACGGGATCAAGGTGATAAACGTTGCACCGGGCTATATCGAGACCGACCTGAACCGCGATTTTCTCGCGCGGGAAAAGGTGCGCGCTTGGATGGCGCAGCGCATCCCAACCGGTGCGCCCGGCACGGTGGATGACGTCTCCCACCTGGTGGCGGCCATCTTCGCCGAAAACATCGGCTACCTGACCGGCGAGACGATCTACATCGACGGGGCGCAAGGGATCAACCACTGATGAACATGTACGACAAACTGCAACGCGTCCGACCCTGGAGCGACGAGGAACGGGCGATCCTCGACCAGGTCCAGCGGATGACGGACGAAGTCATCGCACCAAACGCGGCGCATATCGACGCCACCGGCGACTTTCCGTGGAAAAACGTCGAGGCGATCAACGCGCTCGGCCTGAACGCGGTCTTTGTGCCCGCGGAGTATGGCGGGATGCCGATGTCCTTTCGCCTGTATCTCGAGATCGTGGCGATCATCTCGGAAGCCTGTGCCTCGACCGGGATCATCTACGCCACGAATTACCACGGCATGAAGCCGCTGATCGAGTACGGGTCCGAAGAACAGAAGGCGCGCCTGCTGCCCTGCATCGCCGAAGGCGGCCTCGGTGCGCTGGCGATCACCGAACCGACCGCCGGGTCGGACGCCACCGGCATGAAGACCAGCTTTGCCCCCGACGGCGACGACATCATCCTCAAGGGCAACAAGAGTTTCATCTCGAACGGCGACGTGGCCGACCGGTATCTCGTGTTCGGGAAATGGGCGGGGGTCGACGATCCGAAAAAGGCGATCTCGGCGCTGATCCTCGAAAAGGGGACCGAGGGCTTCAACGTCATCGGCAAGGAAAGGAAGATGGGCCACAACGGCTCTTCCACCTGCGCGCTGTCCTTCGACAATGCCCGGGTGCCGCGCGCCAACCTGCTGCTGAACCCCGGCGACGGGCTGAAGATCCTGCTGGGATCGCTCAACCGGTCCCGCCCTTCGGTCGCGGCGCATGCGCTCGGCATCGCGCGGGCGGCGTTCAAGGACATGGTCGCCTACGGCAACGACCGCGTTCAGAGCCGCAAGAAGATCCTCGAATTTCAGGGCAACCAGTTCACACTGGCCGACCTCGCCGGTGAGCTGCTGATGGTCGAGACTTGGCTCGACCACGTCGCCGGACTTGTGGACGGCGGCGAGACGGACTTCGGAATGGAGGCGTCGCTGGCCAAGCTGCGCGCCTCGGACCTGGCCATGAAGATGACGACGGAGTGCGTCCAGTTCCACGGCGGCTATGGCTATTGCCGCGACTACCGCGCGGAGCGCCTGATGCGCGACGCCAAGATCACCCAGATCTGGGAGGGGACCAACCAGGTTCACCGCCAGCTCATCGGACGGAGTTTCATCACCAAATGACCAGCATTCGCAAAGTCGCTGTCTGCGGGGCAGGCGGCACGATGGGGGCCGGTATCGCGCTTGTCGCGGCGCGCGCCGGATACGAAACCTATTGCTTTGACCTGTCGGCGGACGGGCTCGCCCGGTCGCGCAAGGCGGCCGAGAAGTTCTTTGGCCGTTCGGTCGAGAAGGGCCGCATGAGCCAGGAAGACTGCGACGCGGCGCTTGGCCGGATGATCGACACGACGTCGCTGCAGGACCTTGCCGATTGCGACCTCGCGATCGAGGCGATTTTCGAGAACCTGACGGTCAAGAAGGAGCTCTTCGGCGCGCTGAACGGCATCTGCAAGGACAGCACGATCTTTGCGTCCAACACCTCGACTCTGTCGATCACCGAGATCGCGGCCGGCACCGGGCGCGACGACCGGATGGTCGGCATGCACTTCTGCCTGCCCGCGCAGGTGATGAAGCTGATCGAGATGTCGCGCGGCATCAACACCTCCGACGAGACATTCGCCGCCGCTTGGGCCTGGACCGAGGCGGCGGGGCAAATCCCCGTCGAAACGCAGGACAAGCCGGGCTTTATCCTGAATGCGCTGCTGGTGCCGTTCAATAACGACGTCATCCGCGCGATCGAGGCCGGGCTGTGCACGCCCGAGGACATCGACACCGCGATCTGCACCGGGCTTGGCTACAAAATGGGGCCCTGCACGCTGCTCGACCTGATCGGGCTGGACACGCAAGTCCTCCTGGGCGAAGCGTTCTATCCGATCACCCTGGACACCCGCGCATCGGTTCCGCCGCTGCTGCGACGCATGGTGGCTGCGGGCAAGTTGGGCAACAAGGCCGGCGGCGGGTTACTGTCGGGCGACGCGCCCGCCAGGGCGACGGAGGCACCGATGTTCTCCATCGTTTCCGCCGGGGACAGCCGGTCCTTCCCTGCGGGCGACGATTTCCTGTCCGCCGGGCAAGGCGACGGGCCCGTCACCATCCACCTCGGCGGCGGTTTCGCACCCGATACGGGCAAGACCGCCGTTCTGGTCGAACTCGACACCGAATGCCTCGGCGTGCACACGGGCGAGGATATGGGCCGCGAAGGATCGAACGTGGTGGGCTTCGCCCGCTACCGCAACGGCTCCGACGCGCCCTCGAACCTGATCGAACTGGTCCGCCAGCCTGCCACCGACGAGACGGCGCTGGCCGCCGCGCGCGCGATCTTCGAGGTCGCGGGCTGTGACGTGGTGGTTTGCGCCGACCGGCCCGGCCGCATCGTCGACCGGCTGGTCCGTCCCAAGTACAACGACGCGCTGCGCTTCCTCGACGAAGGGCTGGCCAGCGCCGAGGACATGGACCGGACCTGCTGCATGGGGCTCGGCTATCCAGACGGTCCGCTCGAGCGGGTCACGCGCGGCGGATTGGCCCGCCACCACGATGTCACGACCGCGATCCAGTCGATGACCGGCCTGCCGGGCTATGCCCCGGCCCGCGCCGCGGTCGTCGCCAAGACGCGGGAGGCCTGAGCCATGTCCGGTGCATTGAGCGGCCTGCGCATCCTCGATTTTTCCACCCTGCTGCCCGGACCGATGGCGACCCTGTTTCTCGCCGAAGCCGGGGCCGAGGTCATCAAGATCGAAAAGCCCAGCGGCGGCGACGAGATGCGCGGCTATCAACCCCGCTGGGGCGAGGACAGCGCCAATTTCAACGTGTTGAACCGGGGCAAGAAGAGCATCGCTCTGGACCTCAAGTCCGAGGAGGGCCGCGCGAAACTGATGCCGTTGATCGAGAGCGCCGACATTATCGTGGAACAGTTCCGGCCCGGCGTGATGGCGCGGCTCGGCCTGTCTTACGACGACGTTCGGGCCATTCGTCCGGACATCATTTACTGTTCGATCTCCGGCTACGGGCAGTCCGGTCCCCGGGCCCAGAGAGCGGGCCACGACCTCAACTACCAGGGCGACGCCGGGCTGCTGTCGCTCAGCTATGGCACGCCTCAAGCGCCAGTGGTGCCCGCAGCCCTGATCGCCGATATCGCGGGCGGCGCTTATCCGGCGCTTGTCAACCTTCTGATGGCCTTGCGCCAGCGGGATCAGACCGGGGAGGGAGCCTATATCGACATCGCAATGGCCGAGACGATCTTTCCGTTCCTCTATTCCGCAATGGCGCTCGGCCAGGTTTCGGGCAGCTATCCCGGCAACGGCGACAGCCAGACCACCGGGGCCTCGCCGCGTTACAGGCTCTACCCGACATCGGACGGCCGCATCCTGGCCGCCGCGCCGCTTGAGCAGAAATTCTGGGAACGCTTCTGCGGGGCGATCGGGCTGGACCCGGCGCTCCAAGATGACGCGCGTGACCCGGATGCCACCCGCGACGCGGTGGCGGCGATCATCGCCAGCCGTCCTGCGACAGAGTGGGAACCGGTTTTCGACAAGGCCGACTGCTGTTGCAGCATCGTCCAGACCGTCGAAGAGGCGATGCAGTCCGAACACTACCGCGCGCGGGGCCTTTTCGACCACGCGCTGGTCAACGCCGACGGCGAGCGCATCGTGGCGCTGCCGCTGCCGATTGCCAAGGCGTTCCGTGCAGTTCCGGATGCCATGTTGCCTGTACCGGGCCTCGGCGCGCATACCGGGGACCTGACCGGGAGCGACACCGGAAAGGCAAAGACTTGACGACCACCATTTCCCACGCGGTCACGGACTGACGACCGGCCGGTGGTCGCCGCGCTCAATGCCCCCAGCCCCATCCCGGGGGGTCGTCGTTCTCAAAGCGTCCGGGGCCAGCTTTCCGGAAACCACGTACATCGTGGGCAAGTACCCGAAACTGCGCCCCTTTTCTTGCCGCTCCCGGACGCCTTGTCTGGCGAGACGGCGCGGATGCCGCGCGTCTGTTGGTAGGGCCTGCCCATGTGCCGACTCGCATGTGTGACACACATCCTTTCCCAAAGTTTTGGCACACTTCTTGCTTGTTTTTGATCGCCGGCCACACGAGCGAACTACATTTTGCGGAGCAGACATGAAGGACTTGGAATGACATCGAATGCCGCGCCACAAGGCCCCCTCAAGGGGTTGAAGATCATCGATTTGACAGCGGTGGTCTTTGGACCTTACGCGACGCAGATCCTGTCTGACTTCGGGGCAGACGTAATCAAGGTCGAGTCTCCGGCCGGGGACATCATGCGGTTTGTCGGCAAACATGGCGACGAGGGCATGGGTCCAATTCACCTGAGTGTGAACCGGGGCAAGAAGATCATCACGCTCGATCTCAAGAAGCCCGAAGGGCTGGCCGTTCTGCATGACCTGATCCGCGATGCAGATGTTCTTGTGCACACCATGCGGCCGGCTGCGGCTGCACGCCTCAAGATCGGGTATGAGGATCTGCGCGCCACCAACCCGTCCCTGATCTATTGCGGCGCCTATGGGTATTCCGCCGAAGGTCCCTATGCCGCAAAGCCCGCTTACGACGATGTCATTCAGGGCTATTCCGGTTTTGCGGCCCTGGCAGGTCGTCTGGCCGGTCAGCCGATGTTCTTTCCGACGGTCATCAACGACAAGATCTGCGCCCTGGTACTGACCTATTCCATCCTCGCCGCCGCCTATCACCGGCAGGCGACGGGCGAGGGCCAGTCTGTCGAGGTGCCGATGTTCGAATCCTCAGTGCAATTCATGCTGGTCGAACACCTTGGCGACCGTACCTTTGGACCGGATGAGCCGCCCGGCTACGCCCGCGTCCTGTCGCAGCATCGCAAACCGCACAAGACGAAGGACGGATATCTCTGCGTGCTGCCCTACCACGACAAGAACTGGGCGGACTTTTTCCGCATCGTCGAGCGGCCGGAACTGATTGAGGACCCGCGCTTTTGCAACCATGCGGCTCGCAGCGCGAATTACGAAGTGCTTTATTCCATGCTGTCCGATTTCGTCGCGGAACGTCCCTCGGCGTTCTGGCTGGAGACGCTGACTGAGCACAACATCCCGGTCGCGCCGGTGCAGGACCTCGACGACTTGTTCCACGACGAGCACCTGAACGCGGTCAACTTCTTCACCGAGGTCGATCATCCGGACAGTGGCAAGATCCTCGCCGCGCGGCAGAGCGTCAACTTCTCGGCCACCCCGGCCCGCCTTGGCGAACCGGCCGGACGCCGTGGCGCGCACTCGATCGAGGTCCTCAAGGGTCTTGGCTACGACGACGAGAAGATCGAACGGCTGATCGCGGACGGGAGCGTGCAGCAAGCGGAAAAGGGAGCGGTCCGGGAATGACGTCCGAGGCCACGCAGGTCGTGTCGAGTGGCATGCGACTTGCTTCTACGTAAGTGATTGCAGAGCAGGGGGAGTGTGATGCAACAGACAGGCGATGACCAAGGGAACGGCGTCATCTGGAAGGTGACCAAACGGCTGACGGATGTGTTCATCCTGATCGCCGGAGGGGGCCTGTTCCTGATGATGATGCACGTCGTCGTGGACGTGTTGGCGCGGGCCCTGTTCAGGGTCGCATTGCCGGGTACGATCGAGGTCGTGTCCTCCTACTACATGGTCATGGCAGTGTTCCTGCCGCTGGCGATGGTTCAGCGGCGGCACGCCCACATCATGGTCAGCCTGTTCACCGAATGGATGTCGCCGCGCGCCGTCCACCGGCTTGACACCCTGGTCCGCATTATCTTTGCGCTGGCCGCGATCGGCTTCGCCTTCGTGACCGCCGAAGTCGCGATCGAAAAGACGATCATCCAGGAAAAGATCGTCACTTCGGACGGGTTCATCTTGATCTGGCTCTCGCGGTGGCTGTTGCCGATCAGTGCCGCCGCGCTTGCCATCGTGCTGCTGTGCCAGGTTGCCGGGCTGGCCGGCACGCGCGGTGGTCAGGGCGATCCGGAAAATCACAACGAAGAAAGCGGAGCTTGAACATGAGCGCCATGACCATCGGCCTATTCGGTCTTGCCAGCCTGATCGTGTTGCTGGCCGTACGCCTCCCCGTCGGCCTCTCGCTCGCCTTGGTCTCATTCTTCGGAGTTCTGGCGATCCGCGACACCAACGCGGCCATTGGCATGGTCAAGTCCATGCCCTATGATTTCGTCGCGCACTGGTCGCTGTCGGCGATCCCGCTGTTTCTGTTGATGGGGAACATCGCGTATAACACCGGGATCACCGAGGCGCTCTTCGTCGTGATGCGACGGCTGGTCCGCAGGCTGCCCGGGGGCCTGGTTATCGCCACCAACCTCGCGGGGGCCGGCTTTGCGGCCGTGTCGGGCTCCAGCATGGCGACCGCGGCGGCGCTCGGTCGGATCGCGGCGCCCGAAATGATCAAGGTCGGCTATCAGCCGGCACTGGCGGGCGGGGCCATCGCTGCGACCGGGACGCTGGGGGCGCTGATCCCACCGAGCATCCTGATGGTGCTGTTCGCCGTTTTCGCGCAGGTTTCGGTCGGCCAGATGTTGATCGCGGGCATTCTGCCGGGTCTGCTGACGGTCGCGGTCTACGTTGGCATGGTATCGCTGCGGTGCTGGTTTGACCCGAGCATCGCGCCTCGTGCCGAACTGGACACATCGGACGCAGAGTTCAAGGCCGCCGCGCGTCGTGTCTGGCCACTGCCGGTGATTTCGATCCTTGTTCTGGGCGGTATCTACGGTGGGTTCTTCACCTCGACCGAAGCGGCGGCGTTCGGCGCGTTCTTTACGCTGCTCGTGACGGTGGTTCAGCGGTCGCTGACCCTTACGGGGCTGTGGAACAGCGTGGTCGAGACGCTGGAAAGCACGGCTGCGATCTTTTTCGTCGCAGTCGGGGCCATGTTTCTGACCCGGTTCCTCGCGCTCAGCGGTCTGCCGTTCCACATTTCGGGGTGGATCGACGATTGGGGCCCGGACCCGCTGACCCTCGTGCTGCTGGCCTGCCTCGTTTTTCTCGTCCTCGGGATGTTCCTCGACGCGATCGGCCTGATGCTGCTGACCTTGCCGGTGATGTTGCCGATCTTCCGCTCCTACGACATGGACATCATCTGGATCGGCGTCCTGGTTGTGAAGCTGGTCGAGATCGGGCTGATGACGCCGCCGGTCGGGCTGAACGTCTACGTCGTCAAAGGCGTGATGGGAAACACCGTTACGCTGGACAAGCTGTTCCGTGGGGTCGCCTGGTTCCTCGGGGCCGAGATCGTCATCATGGCGCTGCTCATCGCCTTCCCGTCCATCAGCACCTTCCTTGTCACATTCATGAACTAGACCACCCCGCCTGGCGGGCCATCAATCAACGGAGGAAAGAAAATGAAACCACTCACGATTTACGCGTCGGCCCTGCCGCTTGCCCTTGCCGCGCTCGGCACTACCGCGCAGGCCACAGACCTGATCTACGGCAGCTATCTGTCACCGGAGCACGGCAATAACAAATACGGTGTGGTCAGGTTCATCGAGGAAGCGGAGCGGGCCTCCGAAGGATCACTCGAATTCCAGTACATTCCCGGTGGGGCCCTTGTCGGCGCCAAGACCACGCTGTCCTCAATCCGGGACGGCATCGTCGACAATGGAATCGTTGTCTCGCTCTATCACGCATCGGACCTGCCCTATAACACGATCATCACCAATATGACGGCCTTTGGCGGCGATGCTGCGGTATTGGCGGGCGCAACAAACGAAACCACGCTCCTCAATTGCCCCAAGTGTATGGAGGAGTGGGAAAGCTGGAATATCAAGCATTTGGGTGCCTATTCCACCACTGGCTACAAGTTCCTTTGCCGCGAGGAAATGAAAAGCCTGGATGACTTCAAGGATTGGAGAATTCGCGCTGCGGGAGCCACCGGCCGTTGGGTCAATCACTTGGGTGCAACGTCCGTAAACATCCCGGTTACGGACACTTACGAGGCGCTTCAGCGTGGACAAATCGAATGCACGGTCGGATCGCTGAGCTGGCTCAAGACCTTCTCGCTCGAAGATGTTGCGAAATACGTTTATGACATGCCGAGCGGCGCCTATTTCGGGGGCACCCTGGCCAATATCAATCTCGACAAGTGGAAGGCTCTTTCGGACCTAGAAAAACAGGCCATCATTTCCGCAGCACCAAAAGCTGTTTCTGGCGCAACCGTAATGGGTTACGTGGGCGACGATAAGAGATATCTCGAAACCGGCGTCGAGGCCGCCGGGATCACAATCATCCAGCCTTCGGACGATGAGCTCAAGTTGCTTTCTGAATACCGAAAAACCGAGGCTGATCTGGTGATCAAGATGTCGCAGGATGCCGGTCTCAAAGGGGCAGAAGACGTTGTTCATGCTTTCCTCAGAAATCTCGAAAAATGGGAAGGTATCATCGCCGAGATTGGCTATGACGTCGAAAAATACGAAGAAGCATTGAACCGTGAGATCTACTCGAAACTGGACAAGTGATCCTGAATGAAACCGAGCCGGCGGCACGCGGTGCCGCCGGCTTTTTCATGCCTACAGATCGGCACACCCAAATTTCATCCATTTCCTGAGCCAGTTTTTTCACCGGACCGGAGTTTTGGCCCCCCGTTTGCATAAGCAATAGGTGAACGCGCTGTACGCGGATGGAAAATGAAATGCGGAGAAGAATTATGGTGCGCCGCGACACGACTGTTGACCCTAGAGGGTCATTGGTGAGGTTCCGGGCCGAAGGAGCGTCCAAATGAGGGCGCTGGATCGCATTCTGACCGGAGTCAGCACGGTAGGCGGGGTCATCGCCGGCATTTCCCTGATGCTCATGCTCATGTTGATCATGGCGGATGTTTCATTGAAATACCTGATGGAACTGCCCATCACCGGCACACTCGAGATCGTGTCCTACTATTTCATGCCGATCATCGTGTACCTGGCGCTCCCCTACGTCGAGCGCTCGGGCGAGCATATCTCGGTGCCGCTGGTGACCGAGCGGCTGCCGGACCGTATCCGCAGGGCGTTGGCCATTCTCGTCGCTCTGCTGAGCGCGGGGTATCTTCTGGTTGTCGCGTGGGCCTGCGGCCAGAAGGCCGTCGCCCTCACGCATTCGGGCGATGCGGTCAACGTGATCTATTTCGATCTCCGCATCTGGCCGCCCCGCTGGCTGGTGCCGATCGCCTTCGTCCTTTTGGCCATCCAAATCGTCCACGGCACACTCAGGAAACGCAGCGAGGAACAAACGCGATGACACCTCTGGCCATCGGATTCCTGTCGCTTGGGGGGCTGCTCGTTCTGCTTGCCATGCGGATGCATGTCGGGATCGCCCTCGGCGTCGTCTCACTGCTTGGCATGGCCGCGATCCGCGGGCCCAACGCCGCCATCGCCGCGGTCGCGGACCTGCCCTATCAATTCGTCGCCCACTGGACGCTCAGCGCGGTGCCGCTGTTCCTGCTGATGGGGGCGATCGTCTTTCACACCGGCCTGACCGCCAGCCTGTACTCGGCCGCCCGGAACTGGCTGAACTTCCTGCCCGGCGGTCTGGCCATTGCGACCAACGCCGCAGGCGCGGGGTTTGCCGCCGTGTCCGGGTCGAGCCTCGCTACCGCTGCGGCGATCGGACGAATCGCTATCCCCGAAATGCTCAAGGCAAAGTACGATCCGGGTCTCACGGCGGCGGTCGTCGCGGCGAGCGGCACAATCGGGTCTCTGATTCCGCCAAGCATCCTTCTGGTCATCTACGGCACTTTCACCGAACAGCCGATTGGCGCGCTTCTTATCGCTGGTATCCTGCCCGGCCTGTTGACCGCCGCCGTTTACACGGTGCTGATCCTGACACGCTGCATCGCAAACCCCAAGCTCGCCCCACGAACCAGCGAACATATCCCGTGGTCGACCAAATGGTCGTCGCTGCGCCAGGTCTGGCCGGTGCCGGTCCTGTTCCTTGCCGTGGTCGTCAGCATCTACGCCGGTATCGCCACCGCGACCGAAGCCGCCGCTGTCGGTGCTTTTGTGGCACTGCTGATCGCGATCTTTCAGCGTCGCCTCAGTCGCCTTGCAATGTATCGAAGCGTGATGGAAGCGGTGTCCTCAACCGGCTCAATCTTCTTCGTGGCCATGGGGGCAATCCTGCTGACGCGGCTCCTCGCGCTCAGCGGCATTCCGTACTGGATGGTCGAGCAGCTCAATGCGTCCGAAGTTGAACCGCTCGTGTTCATTCTCGGTGTGTCCATCATCTATTTGGTACTGGGGATGTTTTTGGACCCGATCGGTCTGATGCTGGTGACGCTGCCTGTGCTCTATCCGCTTTTCAAGGCGATGAACATGGACATGATCTGGGTTGGCATTCTGGTCATCAAGTACCTGGAAATTGGCCTTCTGACGCCGCCTGTCGGCCTCAACGTCTATGTCGTCAAGGGCGTGGCCGGAGACAGGATTTCATTAGGCGCGATTTTCAAGGGGGTAACATGGTTCCTACTTGCCGAAATTGTCGTGCTTGCCCTGCTTATCAGCTTTCCCGCCATCAGCCTCTGGCTGCCCAGCATGATCATAAATTGAACGATCGATCCCGGGCGGGCCGGGTAACGACCGTCATCATTCGCAGCGCTGCTGCACAAACCTGGAGGAAATAAACGTGAAGACCAAAATCCGACATATTTCGGCTGCGGCCATGGTATTTGCCTGTTCTCTCGCCGCGGCACCGTCCGTGGCGCAGAACCTTGAATACGGCAACTACCTGCCACCGACCCATCCAACCAATGTCTTTGCGCTCGAACCCATGTTCAAGCAGATCTCGGAAGCCAGTGGCGGCAAGCTCAGGATAAACCTGCAGGCCGGTGGCGCATTGGTCGGGGGGAAAGACACCCTATCGGCCATCGAAACCAATTTGGTGGATGGCGGGTTCATCGTGTCGGTCTACGTGCCAAACGAGATCCCGCTCAACACGACAATATCTGACATGGCGCTGCTGATGGCGGATCCCATCACCATGATCGGGGCCCTGAACGAGACGGTTCTATTGGACTGTCCGTCCTGCTTGGAAGAGTACCGGGATCGCAACGTCGTTTACCTCGGCGCGTATGCAACCACTCCTTACCTCCTGATGTGCAAGGATCCCGTTGCGACCTTGTCCGACGTGAAGGGGCGGAAATTCCGTTCGGGTGGTGGTGTGTTCGGACAATGGATCGATCACATTGGGGGTGTTCCGGTGAGCATTCCGAATGCCGAGGCCTATGAGGCTATGCAGCGTGGGCAGTTGGACTGTATCTACGGATCGCTCGGCTGGCTCAAGTCTCTCTCGCTTTGGGATACTGCAAAACATGTTCTGTATCAGGGTATGGGCGCATTTGGTGGCGGAGCGCTTTTGGCCTTCAATACCGATACGTGGGACGGTCTGAGCGACGATGCCCGCGGTCTGATCGTTGATCACGTTCCCCCGGCGCTGGCCCGGCTTGCCGTCGGCTACGCGCAGGACGATCAGGAGGTTCTCGACATGGCCGTCGAACACGGCGTGACGATCAACAAGGAAGACCCCGAGGTCGCGCGCGTTCTGGCCGAGTATCAGAAGGGTGAGGTGGAAAATGCGATTGCCACCGCCAAGAAACGTGGCGCCAAAAACCCTGAGCAGCTTGCAGAGGCCTTTCTGAAAAACCTCGAGAAGTGGAAACAGATTTCCGACGAAGTCGGCACGGATGTCGATAAGCTTGAGGCCGCGCTGCGCCGCGAAATCTATTCCAAAATAGACCTGCGATGATCCCCGGAACATCATTTCAATAACCAAACCGGGCGAACCAGGTTCGCCCGGACTGCAGAGACCGTATCCGCAGTCGTCCGCACGCGGTCCTGGTAGGGAAGGAAAGAAATATGACAACGGCAGAAGCTTTGAGCGGAATCCGGATCTACGATGCCAGCCAGGGCGTTGCAGGCCCCCATGCGGCGATGTTGATGGCGCTGAACGGCGCCGATGTCATCAAGGTCGAACCCCCCGGCGGTGATTGGGGCCGCGTGCTTGGACGTCGCGAGAACTACCAGACCATCCATTTCTTTGCCTTCAACCGAGCCAAGCGGTCCATCGTGATCGACATGACCAAGCCCCAGGGTCGGGAACTGAGCGAACGGATCGCGAGCAACTGCGATGTCTTTGTCGAGAGCTTCCGCCCCGGCGTTGCAGAGCGCATCGGCCTTGGTTACGACGCGCTCTCCAAAATCAATCCCGGTCTCGTTTACCTGTCGGTTTCCGGCTTCGGCCAGGTCGGACCCTACCGCGAACGCTCTGGTGTGGATGGTCTTTTGCAGGCCTATTCGGGAATGATGGTCATGAGCGGCGGGGATGGCCCACCGTTCCGGCAGAACATTATCGCGATCGACATTATGACCGGCGTCTACGGATTTTCCGCCGTCTGCGCCGCCCTGATGCGCCGCGAAAAGACCGGAAAAGGCGACCGCTTGGACGTCAACCTGATGCAGACCGCCGCAGCCTTTCAGGCGTCAAAGATCATGGAATTCGTTGACGAGGGTGGCAATCCTCCGCCCCTGTACACGCCTTCCGGCATCTTCGAGACGTCGGATGGTCATATTCTGGTCAGCGCAATGCGGGATGCGCATTTCATCGCGCTCTGCGGCGTGATCGGCCGCCCGGACCTCGGCACTTCGCCGCTCTATATCGACATCCCCTCCCGCAATGAAAACGCCAAGAGCCTCGTGACCGAGTTGAAGGCGGAATTTGTAAAGCAGGTCACGGAATACTGGATCGAGCGGCTCTTGGACGCTGGCGTGATGGCGGAAACGGTAAACAACTACGGCGACTGGCTGAAAGATGAACATGCCAAGGCCGTGAACGCCTATGAATGGGTGGATCACCCCGATTTCGGTCGCCTGCCGGTCGCCAATATCCCGGGCTTCATGCCGCTGCGGGACACACAGGACCGCGCGAAAGCGCCAGACCCCGGCCAGCATTCGAGAGAGATCCTCAGTGGCTTCGATCTGTCCGAAGACACCGTGGAAAAGCTGATCGCGGACGGTGTGGTGCAGCAGCTGGACAGTTCTGAACGTTGACCCTCCCTTAGCCCCTGATCCGCACCTCCCCGGCAGATCAGGTCATGACACGTGAGCGCGCCCTCCCGGCGAGACCTGTACCCGCGTCTGCGCGCATTCCGCCTTGCAGACCACGGGGACGCACTTTCTCGCGCCTCCAATGCCGTGTTTTGGCACGGAAATTGCAGCGGATGAATTTGACAGAAGCGAGCCAAGGAACAGATTTAGATGTCCCCAGAGGTCACACGCACAACCGAGGACGGGACCGTGAGCTGCGAGGTATCCGGTGCCGTGGCAACGCTGATCTTGCGCCGTCCAGATCGGCTCAATGCCTTGTCGGGCCATATGCGGGCCGCTTTTGACCGGGTGCTGTCCGAAGTGGAGGCGGCAGACGGGGTCCGCGTCGTCCTCATATTCGGCGAGGGGCGGGCGTTTTGTGCCGGGGGCGATCTGGACAGTTTCCCCACCACCGCCTTCGGCTGGCGCGCACGCCTGCGGGTCGCGCAGGATCACCACGCCCGCATGGTGCGGTCGGACAAGGTTTTTATTGCCGCCGTACAGGGTGCGGCCGCCGGCGGCGGAGCGTCGCTGGCACTTGCAGCGGACATCCTAGTGATGGCCGAAGGCGCAAAGATCGTCTTTCCCTTCGTCAAGCTCGGGCTGGTGCCCGATGGAGGCGCATCAGCCCTGCTGACCGCCAAGCTGGGCCCGGCGCTGTCCACCGACCTGCTGCTGAGCGGCGGAACCCTGACAGCACCCGAAGCAAAGGCCGCCGGGCTGACGCGCCGGGTTGTGCCTGATGACGACCTCACCGCCGCGGCCGAGGCGCTGGCGGCGGATCTGGCTGCGATCCCCGAGGGCGCGCTTGCCCTGACCAAGAACCTGATACGCGGAACATGGGCCGACCAGTTGCAAGCCAGCTTTGATCACGAGGTCGACGCGATGGTTCTGGCGGCCAGTCTGCCGGGACATGCGCAGGCGCTTGCCGCCGCGACGAAACCAAGGCGCGAAACGTCGAAGGAACACAAGAACAGGAGTGCGGAGTAATGGAAATGGACAGGACCAAACCGCTGTTCGCCGAAAAATGCCTGGCGGGGCGTGTGGCCTTCGTGACCGGAGGCGGGTCGGGCATCGGGCTTGGTATTTCCCACGCGATTGCCGCGGCGGGTGCCAAGGTTGTGGTGGCCAGCCGCAAGAAAGAGAAAATCGAGGCCGCCCGCGACGAGATCCGCGCGACGAGCGGCGAGGCAATCGCCATTCAGCTTGATGTCCGCGATTACGAGAGCGTGTCGCAGGCCGTGGCACAGACGGTCGCGGAATTCGGCGGACTGGACGTCATGATCGCCAATGCGGCCGGCAACTTTGTCGCGCCGAGTGCTGAAATGTCGGCGAATGCGTGGCGCACCGTGATCGACATCGACCTGAACGGCACGTTTCACTGCTGCCGCGCGGCCTATTCCGCGCTGAAAGCCTCTGAACACGGCGGCCGGATCATTGCCATTTCGACCATGCGCGCTTTGGAAGGCTGGCCGGGCTGCGCCCATGCCGGGGCCGCCAAGGCCGGGATCATGTCGCTGATGCGCAGCCTTGCCACCGAGTGGGGTCCGGACGGCATCCGCTGCAATACTGTCGCGCCCGGCCCGATTGACGGGACCGAGGGCGTCCGCCGGATCTACGAGGAAAAGGGCCGCCTCGCGACCGAGATCGCGTCGGTTCCATTAGGGCGTCTGGGGCAGGTGTCGGATATCGCCAACGCGATCCTCTACCTGGCCGGTCCGGGAGGAGACTACATCACCGGCACCGACCTCGTCGTAGACGGCGGACGTGACCGCAAACGGGTCATCGTGGCGCAGAACGCGCCGACCGTGGCCTGAGGAGGAGAGAAGAATGAGCGAACTCGTACATCTGGAAACCGAGCGCGACGGACCGGTCCTGATCATCCGGCTGGCCTATGAAAGGGGCCGCAATTCCTTGACCACGGAAATGCGCCGGTCGCTGCAAACTGTCCTGCGCGACATTGAGGAAGACCGAACGATCCGGTCGATTTATCTTTGCGGCAAGGGCGAAAGCTTCTGTGCCGGCGGTGATCTGAATATGCTCAAGGTCGCCTCGGCTCCGTGGGCCGTGCGCCGCCGGTTCCGCCACCTGAACACCATACTGCTCCCGCTCATGACGCTCGAACGTCCTGTGGTCTGCGGCGTGCAGGGCTACGCGGTCGGCGGCGGCATGGGACTTGCCCTTACCGCCGATGTCATCGTTGCCGCGGAAAGTGCCAAGTTCATGGCCGGTTTTTTCCGCCTCGGTGCGGTGCCGGACATCATGACGATGTATTCGCTACCGCGTCTGATCGGCATGGCGCGGGCGCGCAACTTCTTGTTCGGCAACCAGACGATGGACGCGAAACAGGCGTACGACCTGGGCCTCGCCGTGGAGGTCGTACCCGACGCCGAGCTGCACGACCGCGGCCTCGCGATGGCGCGCAAGCTTGCTGAAGGCCCGGCCGAGGTCATGGGGCTGGCCAAGCAGATCATGCTGCGCACCTTCGAGAACGGCCTGGACGACATGTACCTCTATGAAGAGCTCGGGCAGGCCATGGCCATGGCCAGCGTGGAGTTCAAGGAAGGCCTCAGCGCGCTGGTCGAGAAGCGCAAGCCTGACTTCGTCAGCGCTGCAGCGACCGACCCGGTTTCCAACGGCCTGCCGCCGTCGATTTCGCCCGATACCGCCAAGAAAGGACACTCGTGATGACTGCTTTGCCTGAACCCATTCGCAACGCCGACTCCCAGGAATTCTGGGACGCGATGCAGCAGGAAAAACTGCTGTTGCAAGAATGCGGGGACTGCGGCGCGCTGGACTTCATGCCGCGCCACATGTGCCCGGTCTGCTGGTCGCCAAACCGCAAGTGGCGCGAGGCTTTGGGCGAGGGGACGGTGCATTCCTTCTCGATCGTCCGCCGCGCCTCTTCGCCCGCATTCGCGACGCGAACGCCCTATGTCGTGGCCCTGATCGACCTCTCTGAAGGACCACGGATGCCATCCGCCGTGATCGGCGACGACGCGTTGTCGGTCGCGATCGGCGACCCGGTGAAAATGACTTTCGAAGAGCGCGGCGACCAGAAGCTCGCAGTCTTCCAAATAGTGAAGTGAGGCCGAGATGGATTTTTCTCAGAGTGACACAGAACGTCTGATACAGGAGCAGACCGCCGCCTTTGTTGCGCGGCGCTGTCCGCGCGATCAGGTTCGCAAATGGGACGAAGACGGCGTCTTTCCCGAAGATCTGTACCAAGAGATGGCGCGCGCGGGCTATGTCGGGATGTTCGTGCCTGAAACCTATGGCGGCACCGGCAACCCGATGGCCGAGTGTATTCTTGTCCTGCAGGAATTCGGCCGCATGTCCGTCGACCTGCCGACGCGTCTGGCGCTCCAGGCATGGGGCGCCGCGATCCTTGCCAATTCCGGCAGCAAAGCGCAGTGCGAAAGCATCCTGCCGCGCGTGGCCAGCGGCGAGACCAAGCTGTCCTTCTCGCTGACCGAGCCCGAGACCGGATCGGATGCGGCGGGCCTCAAGACCCGCGCGCGGCGTGACGGCGACGATTGGGTACTGAACGGGCAGAAGGTGTATTCGACCGGCGCCCAGGCCAAGGACAACGTGATGATCCTGGCCGCCCGCACCGACCCCGAAGCCAAGAAACGCGATGGCATCTCGCTGTTTCTTGTCCCGAATGACGCGCCCGGCGTCACCGTGACCCGGATGAAGACCGTGGGCCGTCACATCATCGGCACCAACGAGGTGTTCCTGTCCGACGTCCGCGTCCCGGCGGATGCCATCGTCGGCGGGGAGAACAAAGGCTGGGCCGCGATCACCGCGCACTTGGAACGCGAGCGGATCATGCTGGCGGCCAACTACATGGGCTGTGCCCTTTGTGCGCTTGGCGATGCGATCGCCTATGCGGGCGAGCGGAACCAGTTCGGACGTCCCATCCGCGATTTCCAGGCGATCAAGCACATGCTGTCCGAGATGACCACGGATGTCGAAGCCGGCCGCTGGCTGACCCAGAACGCCGCGTGGCGCTACGATCAGGGTTTTCCCTGCGCCACCGAGGCGAGCATGGCCAAGCTCTTCGTCTCCGAGATGCTGGCGCGGGTGACGACGCAGGGCATGCAGATCCTCGGCGGCGCCGCCTACACCTACGACCACGACATGCAGCGCCACTGGCGCGATGCGCGCAACGGGACGGTCGGGGGCGGCACCTCTCAAATCCAGAAGGAACTCATCGGCCGGGATCTCGACCGTTGGGCCAACTGATTGCAGGCCGCGTGGCCGTGTTCGAATTGACAGGAAGGAATTGACACATGCCTGTAGGCACTCTGAGAAACTCGGTAGCGATTGTGGGAGTTGGCGAGTCCGACATCGGCAAGGTGCCCGGTATGACCGGGCTTGGCCTCAACGCGCAGGCCGCGATGCGGGCCCTTGAGGAAACCGGGCTGAAGCCGTCGGACATCGACGGCCTGCTGACCGCCTATTCGTTTACCGAACCCTATTTCATGCTGGGCAGCGTGATGTGCGAATACCTCGGCATCAAACCGCGGTTTAACGCCTCGGTCATTGTGGGTGGCGGATCGCCCGCCGTGATGCTCAAACACGCGGCCGAGGCCATCGCCATGGGGCAGGCCGAGACGGTGCTGATCTGCGCGGGCGAGAACCGCGCGACGGGAAGCAGCCGGGACGACGCCATCGCCGCGTTGCTGGCTGTCGGTCATCCCTATTACGAACAGCCTTACGGTTTCTCGATCCCGGCGTTTTACGCGATGATCGCGCAGCGCTACATGCACAAGTACGGCCTCAGCCGCGAGGAACTGGCGCATGTTCCGGCGGTCACGCGGTCCAACGCGCTGCTGCATCCGAACGCGCACATGAAAAAGCCGATAACGCCCGAGGAAGTGCTGGCATCCAAGCCGATCGCCGATCCGCTGAACATGCTCGACTGCTGCCTGATCTCGGACGCGGGCGGTGCGATGATCGTAACCTCGCCGGAACGCGCGAAAGACCTCAAAGGCCAGCCGATCTACCTGCATGGCATCGGCGAACACCACACCCACGAGCACCTGATGTGCGCTCCCAGCCTGACCGAATTCGGGGCTAGGGAATCCAGCCGCATCGCCTATGACATGGCCGGTCTGGGCCCGCAGGATATGGACTTTGCCGAACTCTACGATTGCTTCAGCATTGTGCCGGTCCTGGAGTTCGAAGAGCTGGGCCTTGGCAAGGACGGCGAGGGCATCGCGCACTGGATCTCCGGTGCCGCCAAAGTGGGTGGGTCGCTGCCGATCAATACGCATGGCGGGATGCTTTCGCACGCACACGCCGGTGCGGCGGGCGGTCTGTTCGGCATCGTCGAAGCGGTGCGCCAACTGCGCGGCGGTCTCGGAAAACGACAGGTCAAAGATGCAAACGTCGGCATTGTCCACAACGAAGGTGGAATTCTGTCATCGCACTGCACGCTCATCCTCGGCCGCGAGCCGCGCTAACAACTTACAAGACCTCACGAAAAGGACTATGAACATGACAACCGCAACAGAACCGCGCGGCAAATATTTCGAAGACTTCGAGGTTGGCGAGACGCTGGTAAGCCCCGCGCGCACCGTCACATCGACCGACATCGTCAATTTCGCCTGTCTCAGCGGCGACTTCAACGAGGTGCATACGAATTTTGAATACTGCAAGACGACCCAATTCGGCGAACCTATTGCGCATGGACCGCTGGTCTACGCGCTCATGGGCGGGCTTCAATACGCCAGTGGTGTCAATGATGGGACGCTCCTCGCTCTTCTTCAGATCAACAATTGGCGGATGCTCAAACCCGTGCTTCACGGTGACACCATCCGGCTGGAGCAAACTGTCGTCGAGAAAAAGGAGACGAGCAAACCCGACAAAGGTGTCATCAAACTTCAGCGAAATTGCCGCAATCATCGCGGCGAGGTCGTTCAGGAAATGGAAGCGACGCTTCTCTATCGCCGCCGTCCCTGATCGCCGGCCGGTTTCCCGATCAAGAGGACGAAACCGAAATGCGCGAAACGCAAATAGCTTTTCGCGTAACTGATGGGCGCGTTCTTGTGCCGGAAGGCGGTAGCTCGCGGGCTGGAAAATTGTCGCCTGGATAACACGGCTGGCAGGGATGCGCGCTTCTTTGGCGAAGACGCTCTGGCAAACGAATACGTCCGGCAGAACCACGAACGGACTATCACAACAAGCGGACCCGCCAATCCCTGGCGGCTCCAAACGCGTTTGGAGGCGTCTGATGAATAGTTCGGCGAAGCCCCCCCCGAGACTCCGTCCGACCCTTTGACTCCAAAAGACCCTTTATCGATTGATCATTCGGGCGCGCGGGGTTTGATTGGATATCGTTCCTTCGTTGCTGGCGATGACATCGCGGCCTGCGCGCTGCGTATCGGACCACAGCATTTGAACCGCTTGGGCGTTTTGCATGGCGGCCTCGTTGCAATGCTCCTAGACAACGGGGCGGGCCTTGCAGTCCGGAACTTTTCACGGGACAAAGTAACCCCGGCAGTCACCGTTTCGATGGCGGTCAATTACATTGCTGCCGTCAAGTCTGGAGAAGTCACTGCGACGACCCGTATCACGGGCGGCGGGCGAACCCTGAAATTCGCCGAAGCGGAATTGCACGATCAGGATGGCAAGCTTCTTGCGACTGCGTCCGGGGCGTTCAAACTATTGGAGAAATGACAAGAGACTAGAGGCTTGGGGTCCATAAGAATTGCATCATTGGCCCTGCGGCATTCCAAGCCCGATGCCGGTGGAGCACGACATGAATGAGGCGTGACTGATCACCAAATGAATGCGAAATCTGCAATCCTAGCATTGATCGTGATTGGTCTGAGCGCAATGATCAATCTGGTGACAAGCGCCGAATGGACGTGGATTCCGGGAGGCTTGGCTGCGCTTTTCTTCGTCATTCTGGAATGGGGAAGGCTTGCCCGCGCCGCGCGTATCTTGTTCGCGGTCCTGATCGGTGTGGCCGTGACGGTGTCGCTAACCGTACCAGATGCGATCGCCCTGCTGCACTTGGCAACCGATAGAGCTGTCTATTTGGGGTATTTCGTCTTGGCGATGGGGATACTTCAGGCGACCGCGGCCAGTTCTCCGTTGGTACATCGCTCGGGACGCGTCATTGTTTCCCAAAAGCCGGGACGCCGCTACGCCGCGCTCACATTCGGAGGCGCTCTGTTCGGACTGCCGTTGAGCGTCGGCGCGGTTGGTTTGCTCGGGACCATGATCAGACACGGCGTCGGCGATCCGAGCGAACGGGTTGCGGCGATCCGCCTCCGGCGAATGACGACCGCGTTGCTGAGGGGGGTCGCCTCCGTCCCATTGTGGTCCCCCACATCCATTTCAATCCCCATCATATTGTTGAGCATGCCTGACCTCACTTGGCTGAAAATACTGTCTCATAGCGGAATTCTGGCGGTCTCGTTTCTAGGTATTGGCTGGCTCCTGGACCGATTAGGCAATCCCAGACTTGTCCCTGCCAGCACCGGACCCGCCGCGCCTGGACTGACAGCGCTTGGCCCGTTCCTGGTCTTGCTGGGATCGTTGCTATTGGCCGTGATCGCCGTGGCGCAAGCCTTGGATCTCAGTATCGTCAGTGCGAATATCCTGCTGGCGCCGGGAGCTTCCCTGCTGTGGCAAGTCGTTCAGCAGCGCGGACGCGGCGCACACAAGCCGATGCGCGAAGCGCTGCAGGTTATGTCTAATAAAATCCTTCCTTCGCTAAGAAACATGCGCTCGGAGTTCACGATCTTTGCGGTGTCCGGTGCTTTGGGCGTTCTCATCATTCCGCTCGTTGATGCCAATGCGCTGGGGGAGGCCATCCTTCCCTATGCGTCAAGCGGTGGAGCGGCGCTGGCGCTGGCATATGTCTTTGTCGTCTTGACCGGAATCCTGGGCTTGAATCCCATCGTCTCGGTGACGCTGTCTATCGGCATCCTCACCCGGATGGAGACGTTCGACTTGCGTCACATAGATATCGCGATGGTCGTATTGTGCAGCTGGGCTACGACGGTGACGATATCGCCCTTCACTTCAAATGTTCGTCTGACCGCAAATGCCGTAGGTGTGGACCCGATCAAGGTCGGTCCGCGTTGGAATTTCGCCTTTATTCTTGTTGTTTCGGCATTGGTGATCGGGGGATGCTTCATCTTTCTGTAAGGGCAACGCCAAGACATTCTTTTCGCAATCTACGGCCCTCCTTTGCGAGACGGTCGCATCGCCTGGCAAGTGGCATGGCAATTGCATGGTCCATGCGCATGAACCCGCGCAAGGTCTCCGCGTCCGCAATCAAAAGAGGTATATGAAAATGTCACAGGCACCAAAGCAATTCGGGGTCTCAGAAGAGCAACGTCTCATCCGGGATTCCCTTGCGAAACTGCTCGAAAAGGTACTGCCGCCAGAGGAGGCCCTGCGCCTGGACGAAGCGCGGGAATTCCCGCAGGAGGGCTATCGGGCCTTGGCCGACGCCGGATATATGGGTTTGCTCTATCCTGTTGAAGACGGCGGCCTGGGGGCGTCGATGGAAGACTTCGCGTTCTTTATCGAAACCGTCGCCTACCACAATGCGCAGCTTGCTTCCGCTTACCTGACGACCGTGCTTTATGGTGGACGTCATCTTCAGGTTGCGGCCGGGCCGGAGCTCAAGAACGAATTGCTGCCGCATGTCATCGACGGCTCGCGCAAGATGGCGTTCTGCCTGACCGAAGCAGAGACCGGCTCGGATGCCGCAAGTATCGCGACCCGCGCCAAAAGCGATGGTGATGACTTCGTGATCCAAGGCACCAAGATGTTTATCACATGCGCGCATGTTGCGGATCATCTGGTGGTGGTGACAAAGACCGACCCCGAGGCCGGTCACAGGGGCATCACCATGTTCGTGGTGGATGCGAATGCGCCGGGGATTTCCATTACCCCGATGAAAACCGTCGGACGCAGGACAATTCACACGAACATCGTATCGTTCGACAATGTTCGCGTGCCCGCTTCGCGCATGCTCGGAACCCTGAACAATGGCTGGGGACAGCTCATGCACGGGCTGAATCTGGAGCGGATCTGTCTCGCTGCCGCTGCCGTCGGAAATATGCAGCGGATCGTCGATTATGCGTCTTCCTATGCGCGCGACCGCATCCAGTTTGGCAAACCGATCGCGTCCTATCAGGCCGTCGCGCACAAGCTGGTCGATATGCAGATCATGACCGACGCGGGTCGGGGCCTGCTGTACCGGTGTACGTCGCTGCTGGATCACGATGAAGACTGCTCAAGCGCCTCGGCCATCGCCAAGATATTTGCCACCGAGAATAACGTCCTATGCGCGGATATGGGAATCCAGGTCATGGGCGGCGCTGGATACAGCATGGATCATCTCATGCAGATGTTCTGGCGCGATTCGCGCGTTGGCCCGATTGGGGGTGGCACCAACGAAATTCTTCGGAATGTTGTCGGCAAACGGATTGGCCTGAGCTGACGCGCCACGGGGCAGAACGGGACAGGGCGGGGCGGGCGGTGCAAGCGGCAAACACTCCTGCGCCTGCCCGTGTTTTTATCGGACCAGGCAATGGGCCGCGAACCTTGGCTACACTTTGATCGGCACTTGGCCCGCGCGTGTGCCTGACTCACTGATGCCAACAATAGAAGGAGGATTACCTTGGGTGTTCTGGACGGAATTAGAATAATCGAAATGGGTGCAATCGGACCGGTTCCCTTTGCCGGAATGCTTCTGTCCGACATGGGCGCGGATGTGATCCGGGTGGACCGCCTGACACCCAGCGGCCTGGGAATGCCGCGGGAAACCAAGTTCAATATTACCGGCCGTGGGCGCCCAAGCATTGCCATCGACCTGAAATCCCCGGAAGGGCGGGAGGTGTTGCTCGAACTCGTCGCCAAGGCGGACGCTCTCATTGAAGGGTTCCGACCGGGTGTCATGGAACGCCTCGGCGTCGGTCCGGAGGAGGCGCTTTCCGTCAATCCCAAACTGGTTTTTGGCCGCATGACCGGTTTGGGCCAGACTGGTCCGATGTCCCAAGCCGTTGGACATGACTTGAACTATCTTGGCCTGACTGGCGCACTCTCCATGATCGGGCCAAAGGACGCCTCGCCCTCGATTCCGCTGAACCTGGTCGCGGATCTGGGAGGCGGTGCGTTATACCTCGCTGTCGGGGTTCTTGGCGCCTTGCTGGAAAACAGGAATTCCGGCAAGGGGCAGGTCGTGGATTGTGCGATGATCGACGGGGTAACCTCGCTTCTGGCGAGCTATTATGGGGCATCGGCTGCCGGATCTTGGGTCCATCAGCGCGAGAGCAACATACTCGACGGCGGTGCGCCCTTCTATAGCCTGTATGAAACAGCGGATGGGCGATATGTCAGTGTCGCCGCCATCGAACCAAAGTTCTTTCGCGCGCTCTGCGATGGACTGGGGATTGAAGAAGACCAGCATTCAAAACAATTCGATACCGCACACTGGCCGGAAATGCGCCGTCGGTTTGAGACCGCCATTGCATCGAAAACCGCTGCTGAGTGGGACAGTATTATGAGCAGTCGCGAAGCCTGTTTCGGCCAGGTTCTGTCGCTTGAAGAAGCGCAAAATCACCCGCACCTTAAATCGCGCTCCGTCGTTGTGGATATCGATGGCATACCTCAGCCGGGGCCGGCGCCGCGTTTCTCGCGTACGCCATCGGCAATACAGGGAAACCCATCTTCCGATGGGGCCAATACAGAGGCCATCCTCGAAGCTTGGGGTTTCGACGCTCAGGCTCAAGACAATTTCTGGGACAGTGGAGCACTAGGGTCGCGGAAGTAAGTCCCGAGTGTGTTTTTGGCTAGGTCGAGGCAGTGACGCTTTGCTGATTATGAAGCGTCGCGTGGGACCAGAAATACAATCCCAAATATGAAAGTCTGAAAAGACAATACTTGTAAAGGATCGAGACAGTGGATGTATTCATCTGCGACTATGTTCGTACGCCAATAGGCCGCTATGGCGGCGCACTTGCAGGCCTGCGCACCGACGATCTGGCTGCGTTGCCGCTGGCAGCCCTGCCGGCGCGCAACCCGTCCCTTGACCCGGCCGAGCTCGATGAAATCTGGATGGGCTGCGCAAACCAAGCGGGCGAGGATAACCGCAATGTCGCCCGCATGGCCCTGCTGCTGGCGGGTCTGCCCGAAACCGTGTCCGGTGTGACCGTGAACCGGCTTTGCGGCTCTGGCCTTGAGGCGGTGGCAGCAGCGGCTCGTGCGGTTCGGGCCGGCGATATCGAACTGGCGATTGCGGGTGGTGTCGAAAGTATGACGCGCGCGCCCTTCGTAATCCCGAAATCCGCCTCGGCCTGGGGACGCACGAAGGACGTGCATGACACCACGATCGGCTGGCGTTTCATCAACCCCAAGATGCAGGCGCTATACGGCACCGACTCGATGCCCGAGACAGCGCAGAACCTCGCCGATGACTATGCGATCTCTCGTGCCGATCAGGACGCATTTGCGCTGCGCTCGCAGACGCGGGCGGCGGAGGCTAGGGCGAGTGGGCGTTTAGCTACTGAAATCGTGCCGGTCACGGTGCCACTCGGGCGCGGAAAAACGATCAAGGAGAGGTGGTTCGGTTGATCTG
>DFBX01000052.1 GCA_002366795.1 Rhodobacteraceae bacterium UBA3069
CCGCATCAGAAAATCTTCATCGTTGCTGACCTTGGAGCGAACGCGGCATCCTATGATATGTTGCGTTTGTCAACGTCGGGTTGTCGTTGTGGGAGGGTATGGCGGATCGGAGGATCTGTCATGGAAACACCAAACTTACCTGCCATTCGCGCGCTTCGCCCCGCATGGAACAAGGGCCGTATCGTCGGTCAGAAGAGACCACTGAAACCGAAGCACGTTTGGGCCATCCGCGTTCGACTTGAATTAGCCGAGAACCATCGTGACCTCGCCTTGTTCAACATGGCAATCGACAGCAAGCTTCGCGGCTGCGATTTTTCACGGTAGAGCCGGAACAACTTCTTATGGTTCACTGCAAAGCCCTCCCTGGCCAGCAAGATACCAAGCCGTCGATACCCAAACCGGCGGCGCTCGTTTGCCAATTCACGCAGCCGCTTACGCAGGGCCTCGTCACCTCGGTCCCGCTTCTCATATTGAAAGACAGACCTGTGCAGGTCAGCCAGCTCGCACGCCCGACGTTCAGACACTGCTGGATTATCTATTGTTTGAATGCGGACAGGGGTTAACGTTATCCTGCGAACAAGTTCAATTTTAGCCTCTTCTCCTTCTTTCGAAACGTGCGGATCGTAACCCTTGGGCCAGAATTTAGAAAAATGACTCATGGCGCCAGCTTCATGCACGCGTCGCGGGGGCGCTAGTTTCTGCACAGATTGACCGAAAAATTGCCCAAATATCGGGCATTCCGTGTGTCCTGCCACCAACAAGGCTCTCAAAAGTTTTGACTCGCTGATCTGAGTTAAGCAGCCTGAACAAAGCATATCGGCAAAAGCGCCTCGTACCCCGTCCTTCGCCTTTCGCGACTGGACATGGGTGCGGGGCGTTTTTCATTTTTGGAGTGCAGCATGACCCGCAGCATCGATCTTGGGCTTCTTTTTTCAACTTCCGGTCCCTACCGGCTCATGGGGCTGGCCAGTCGTGAAGGCGCGATGAAAGCTATTGAGCAGGTCAATGGTGACGCAACTTTAGACGTCGTCTTCCGTGCGGTAGAAAGGGACCCCGGTGGAGATATCGATGCCTATGCGCCGCATTGTGAAGACATCCTGAAGTCCAGTTCTGCGCGGCATGTCATCGGCTGTACGACCAGCTGGAGCCGTAAGGAAGTGGTCCCCAGTCTCGAGCGTCTTGGCGGTGTCCTTTGGTATCCAACCCCCTATGAAGGGTTCGAGGCGTCCGACCGCGTCGTATATACCCATGCCTGTCCGAACCAGCACCTGCTGCCTCTACTCGACCATTGTTTCTCCGCTTATGGCAAACGCCTCTACCTGACCGGATCGAACTATATTTGGGGTTGGGAAATGAATCGCATCGCCCGCGAAGCCGGTGCGCGACGCGGCGCAGAGGTGTTGGGCGAGCGGTATGTGCCCATCGGGTCAACTGACATCGCGCGCCTTGTCGAAGAGATCGCCGCGCTGAAGCCCGATTTTGTGTTGAACCAGCTGATCGGCTCATCACAATATGCTTTTCTAGACGCTTTGGCCGCATTGCGAGCGCGCGATCCCGCGTTTGCAGCGCACCGCTGCCCGGTGCTGTCGTGTAATATGACAGAGGCCGAGCTGAGCGAGATCGGTGCCGCGGCCGAGGGTGTGATCTCGGTCGGGCCTTGGTTCTGTGGGCAAAGCCCTGCCTTGCCGGGCAATGAGGGGCGCGAGGATTTCGGATCATCTTTTGAGGCCGCAGCACATGCGTCAGTCATGATGCTGGCGCGGCTATTGTCGGGAACCGCAGGCGCGGAAACGTTGACCCTGCCGGAACTGCTGGCGCTTCCAAGTGCCGCGACAGTCGGTATAAGCGCGCGCAACCATCACGTTGCCCTGCCGGTCGCCATAGCGCAGGTCCGCGACGGTGCCTTTGTTCCGATCCGCACCTACGCGCCCATCGCAGGTGATCCATACCTCACACAGACGCGCTTTCCCGTTCAGCCAATGCTGCAGGTGGTCTCATGAGGCGGCGACTACGCATCCCCGAATTAGGTGGCGCACGCGCGGTTATTTTACACCGCCCCCATGCCAACACCACCGCACTCGTCCGACAGCTTGAAGCGGTGGGGTTAGAAGTAGAATGCCACTGGCCTGAGCTGCCGGTCTCGGTGCGGACAGCGGACTATTTATTTATCGACGTGGATACGGCCTACGATGATCAGTTCCCATGGGACCTCGGCGAAGCTCCGTTGCCCACCATTGCGCTGATCGGGTCCGAAGCACCCGGACGGATCGAATGGCTGATGAATTTCGGTGTTGATGCGCAGATCCTCAAGCCGATCGGGCACAACGGTGTCTATTCGGCGTTGCTCATCTCGCGGGCGACTTTTGATGCGCGGCTCGCGCAGTCGGGCGAGATCGAAAGCCTGAGACGACGGCTCGGCCAGCGGCAGACGGTTGTGCAGGCGGTGACCATCCTAGCCGCGCGCGGCAAGACCGAAGACCAAGCCTATGAGCAACTGCGCGGCATGGCGATGGCATGGCGTGTCAGCTTCGAGGAAGCAGCCGACCGTATCGTTGCTACAGTCAAGACCACAGGCAAGGACGAAGATCATGGCTGATGTGTCCGCGGTTCCTGCAGCTCCGACTGGCGCGCTGCGCCGCTTAATGCGCCGCAAGTTAGCGCTGTTCGGTCTTGCCATCATCGCGCTCGTCGTCGGAGGCGCGGTCTTTGCGTCTTGGATTGCGCCCTATGCCCCGGAAGAACAACTTTTCGAAGGTCTGACACTTTATGGCGAGCCGATGCCGCCAAGTGGCGCGTTTCTTATGGGTACTGATCTGCTGGGCCGCGACCTATTCAGTCGCATACTTTACGGCGCACGTACCTCGCTGATCATTGGCGTGGTGGCCAATGGGGTCGCGCTGGTGATTGGCACCTTAGTCGGCGTGTTGGCAGGCTTTGTGCGGGGCTGGTTCGGCGCGGTGCTGATGCGCTTTACCGATTTGATGATGGCCTTTCCGGCCCTGCTTCTTGCGATCTGCCTTGCGGCGATCTTTCAGCCCTCGCTGTGGATTGTCGCGATGGTGATCGCCTTGGTAAATTGGGTGCAGACGGCGCGTGTGGTCTATACCGAGACGACGTCTCTGGCCGAACGTGAGTTCATCGCCGCTGAGAAGACGCTTGGCGCGTCGCAGGTGCGCATCCTGTTCAAGCACATCTTGCCGCATCTTATTCCGACGCTGATCGTTTGGGGAACGCTGGGCATTTCCGTCACCGTGCTGCTCGAAGCAACGTTGTCGTTTCTTGGTGTGGGTGTTCAACCGCCGACGCCGAGCTGGGGCAACATTATCTTCGAGAACCAGACCTATTTCCAAGCGGCCCCATGGCTGGTTTTCATCCCGGGCGCTGCGATCTTGCTGCTGGCACTGGGCTTTAACCTTGTCGGGGACGCTTTGCGCGACGTACTCGACCCGACGCAAAGGGGTAACGACTGATGGCTGGCTACTTGTTCAGACGCCTGATCCAAACCGCGCTGATCCTGCTGGGCGTGAGCTTCATCACCTTCGTGTTGCTCTATGTGCTGCCCGCAGACCCTGTACGCCAAATTGCCGGGCGTTCGGCCACGGCGCAGACGGTCGAGAATATCCGCGCGCAATTGGGTCTCGATCAGCCCATGCTCGTGCAATACGGTCGCTACCTTGGCGGGTTGGTACAGGGCGACATGGGCCGCAGCTACCTGCAGAAGACCGAAGTCGCGACCTTGATCGCGGCGCGGCTACCTGCGTCCCTGCTCTTGATGGCGGGCGGCATCGCCTGCGAACTGTTGATCGGGTTGAGCTTCGGCGTCATCGCAGCCGTTTATCGGGGACGCTTGCTGGATCAGGGGCTGATGGTGACGTCTTTCGTCGCAGTAAGCGCGCCGCAATTCGTGATCGGCCTGTTGCTGCTATATGTCTTCGCTGTCCAACTCGGCTGGTTCCCTATCGGCGGCTACGGCACATTTGCGCATTTGGTACTGCCTGCAGTGACGTTAGGGATCATGGGGTCGGGCTGGTATTCACGGATGATGCGCTCTTCCATGGTCGAAGTGCTGCGGCAGGATTACATCCGCACCGCCCGTGCCAAAGGGTTGGGTCGGGCCCGCGTTCTGATACGCCATGCCATACCCAACGCGATCCTGCCTATCATCGCCATGATTGGCATCGACATCGGCATATTTATGGGCGGCATGGTTGTCGTGGAGAGCGTGTTTGGCTGGCCCGGCATCGGCCAACTGGCGTGGCAAGCGATCCAGCGCGTCGACATCCCAATCATCATGGGCGTCACCATGGTTTCTGCCACCGCCATCGTGCTGGGCAACCTGATTGCTGATCTTATTACCCCGCTTATCGATCCGCGCATCAAGCTGCGATGAGCCCACCGAAAACCACCACTCACTACTCCAACCTCTAACCAACAGGGAAAAACAAGATGAAAAAGCTCCTTCTCTCCACCGCGCTGCTGGCGACCACGGCGATGCCAGGGTTCGCGCAAGATTATACGCCCGATCCGAACGCCCAAGATGGTGGCATGATCACCGTGACCTATAAGGATGATGTGGCCACGCTTGACCCGGCGATCGGTTATGATTGGCAAAACTGGTCGATGATCAAATCACTCTTCGACGGTTTGATGGATTACGTGCCAGGGACGACGGAACTGCGTCCTGGACTGGCGGAACGTTACGAAATCAGCGAGGACGGTACTGTCTTCACGTTTACCCTGCGGGGCGGCGTGACCTTCCACAACGGGCGCGAGATGACGGCGGACGACGTGAAATTCTCGCTCGACCGTGTAACCAATCCCGAGACGCAATCGCCTGGTGCGGGCTTCTTTGCGTCCATCGCAGGCTACGATGGCATGGCCACCGGAGAGACGGACACGCTGACGGGGGTTGAGGTCGTGGACCCGAAAACAGTCAAGATCACCCTGTCGCGCCCTGACGCAACCTTCCTGCATGTTATGGCACTGAACTTTGCTTCCATCGTGCCAGAAGAAGCCGTCGCGGAACATGGCACTGATTTCGGCAAACACCCTGTGGGCACCGGTGCTTTCAAGTTAGGCGATTGGACAATCGGTCAGCGGCTCGTGTTCGAGAAAAACGCGGACTACTGGCGCGATGGCGTGCCTTATCTCGACGGCGTGACTTTCGAAGTCGGCCAAGAGCCTATCGTTGCGCTGCTGCGTCTTCAGCAGGGCGAGGTTGACGTGCCCGGTGACGGCATCCCACCTGCGAAGTTCCAAGAAGTCATGGGCGATCCGGCACAGGCCGCGCGCGTTGTCGAAGGCGGCCAACTGCACACCGGCTACATCACGCTGAATGTGGGCATCGCACCGCTTGACCAACTGCCCGTGCGCGAAGCCATCAACATGGCCATTAACAAGGAGCGCATCACCCAGATCATCAACGGCCGCGCGGTGCCTGCGACCCAGCCGCTACCACCTTCGATGCCGGGCTACACCGAAGACTACGCAGGTTATGCATTCGAAGTCGAAACAGCCAAGGCCAATCTCGAAGAAGCGGGCCTCGGCGATGGTTTCTCCACCGAACTCTATGTGATGAACACCGACCCGAACCCGCGTATCGCGCAGGCGATCCAGCAGGATCTCAAGGCTATTGGTATCGACGTGGAAATCCGCTCGCTTGCGCAGGCGAATGTGATTGAAGCAGGCGGCGCAGGCGAAGCCCCGATGATCTGGTCAGGTGGCATGGCGTGGATTGCGGACTTTCCCGATCCGTCTAACTTTTACGGCCCGATTTTGGGCTGTGCGGGGGCTGGCGAAGGGGGCTGGAACTGGTCAAAATTCTGCGACGAAAGCATTGATGCCTTGGCCATCGAAGCCGACAGCATGACCGATCCCGGCGCACCTGAACGGCTCGAGATGTGGTCCGAGGTCTACACAAAGGTCATGGAACAGGCGCCATGGGTTCCGGTATTCAACGAGCAACGCTACACCATGAAGTCCGAACGGATGGGCGGTGACGACGCGCTTTATGTTGATCCGGTCTCAATCCCGGTGAACTACGACTACGTCTACGTGACGGAGTAATCCCATGTGCAAGGCCTGTGATTACACGATCCACGGCGCACAGCACCATTTCGGCTGGGACAATTCTATTGCCCCGGTCGAGACGGTCGCGCCCGGTACAACCCTGTGCTTCAACTGCATGGATTCATCGGCGGGCCAGCTTGGCCCGTCAAGCACCGTGGCCGATGTGGCTGCGCTCGATTTCGGAAAAATCAATCCTGTCTCCGGCCCAATCTATGTCGATGGGGCTGAACCTGGTGATGCATTGAAGATCACGCTCGAAGGTTTCGCGCCGCGCGAGCAAGAAGGCTCTGCTTGGGGCTGGACCGCGAATATTCCGGGCTTTGGTCTGCTTGCGGACCAGTTCACCGATCCAGCGCTGACGATCTGGAAATACGACGCGAAATCCATGGCGCCTTCGCTGTGGGGCGATATGGGGCGCGTGCCCTTGAAACCCTTCACCGGCACCATCGGTGTGGCCATGGCAGAGCCCGGCCTGCACAGCATCGTCCCGCCGCGGCGCACGGGAGGCAACCTAGACATTCGCGACATCTCGACTGGGACAGAAATCTACCTGCCAGTCGAAGTGGCAGGCGCGCTGTTCTCTGTGGGCGACACCCATGCTGCGCAAGGAGACGGTGAGGTCTGCGGCACAGCCATCGAAAGCCCGATGGACGTGACGTTGACGCTGGATCTAGTGAAAAACGCCAACCTCAAGATGCCGCGTTTCACAACCGCGGGGCCGGTGACCAATCATCTTGACCAGCAAGGATACGAGGTGACGACCGGCATCGGTCCGGATCTAATGAGCGGTGCGCGAGACGCAGTCGCAGGTATGATCGACCTGCTGACGGCGCGCTACGGGATGTCGGCAGTTGATGCCTATATGCTGGTTTCGACCTGCGGTGACCTGCGAATTTCCGAAATCGTTGATATGCCCAACTGGGTTGTATCCTTCTATTTCCCGCGGATGGTGCTCGCATGATCCCCTTGAACAGCGCGACCGCCCCTTCGGGGGCGTGCGCACCGCTTCTGTCGGTCCGCGACCTGACCGTTTCTGTCAAGGATCGCGGCGTCGTGCGTCCGCTCGTGGCGGGACTTTCTTTTGATCTGCACCCCGGCGAGACTTTGGCAATTGCGGGCGAAAGCGGATCGGGCAAGTCGATCACCTCGTTGGCGCTCATGGGGCTCCTGCCGAGCAACGTTTCGGTGACATCCGGCCAAGCGCTGCTGGATGGGACGAACCTGCCCGACCTGCCAGAATCGCAGATGCGGACTTGGCGCGGGGCGCGGCTGGCGATGATCTTTCAAGAGCCGATGACATCGCTCAATCCGGTCCACACAATCGGCAACCAGTTGACCGAAGCGATCCGCGCGCATGAACCTGTATCGACCTCTGCCGCTCGGACGACCGCCATTGAGGCGTTGCGCAAGGTGCGCATCCCCGAACCCGAGCGGCGTATGAAACAATATCCACACGAACTTTCGGGCGGCATG
Organism: Rhodobacteraceae bacterium UBA3069; assembly: GCA_002366795.1. Lineage (GTDB taxonomy): Bacteria > Pseudomonadota > Alphaproteobacteria > Rhodobacterales > Rhodobacteraceae > UBA3069. Next base: position 7,543 of record DFBX01000052.1, read on the forward strand.
CGCCAGCGCGTGATGATCGCCATGGCTCTCGCGCTGCGCCCCGCGTTGCTGATTGCAGACGAGCCGACCACGGCGCTCGACGTGACCGTCCAGCGCGAGGTCCTAGACCTGCTGCACGAGTTACAGGACGAGATTGGGACCGCAATCATCTTGATTACACACGACATGGGCGTGGTGGCCGAAGTTGCCAACCGGGTGGTGGTGATGCGGCAAGGCCGGATGGTCGAAAGCGCGCCGGTCGAAACGCTTTTCCAAGCGCCCACGCAAGACTATACGCGCGCATTGCTTTCCGCTGTCCCACGGCTTGGCGCCGGAGCAAACCGGGCAAAACCCTTGCCCCCCGCAACCCCAATCCCAGCGGCCCGACTGGTGGATGCGCAGGTACAATTCGACATCGGTTCAAACTTTTTCGGACGCGCCACACATCGTGTCCATGCTGTTGAGGGGGTGTCGTTCGACATCCGCCGTGGAGAGACCTTTGGCCTTGTCGGTGAATCCGGTTGCGGTAAATCGACCATCGCCAAGGCGTTGGCGGGCCTCGCGCCACATGCTGGGCATATCGACGTTGACGGCAAGGCGTTAGCTGGGTTGACGGCGCAGGGACGTCGCGAGATCTGCCGTGATGTCCAGATGGTCTTTCAAGACCCGATGGCGGCGCTGGATCCACGGATGACCGTCGGCGATGCGGTGACCGAACCGTTGGTCATCCACGGCATCGGCACCGCGGCCGAACGGCACGCACGGGCTGCTGATCTTTTCGCACGTGTCGGCCTCACCCCCGATCAAATGACGCGGTATCCCCACGAATTTTCAGGCGGGCAGCGCCAGCGGATTTGTGTAGCACGTGCGCTTGCCTTGAAGCCCCAGCTCATCATCTGCGACGAAAGTGTTTCAGCGCTCGACGTTTCGGTCCAATCACAGGTGTTGGAGCTGTTGGAAGAGTTGCAACAGGAGACCGGCGTCGCCTACCTCTTCATCAGCCACGATATGGCCGTCGTAGAAAACGTAGTTGATCGGGTTGCAGTCATGTACCTTGGCCAAATCGTCGAAATCGGAACCCGCGACCAAGTTTTCGGCGATCCTCAACACAGCTACACAAAGCGCCTTCTCGACGCGGTGCCAATACCGGACCCGTCGCGCAAGGGGCGTCCACGGTCACAACGATCAATGGATGTGCCTTCGCCAATTTGGCCGATTGGCGAAACGCCGACCCGTGTTTGCCTACGGGATGTTGGTGGAAACCACTTCGCGGCCGAAGAAAAGTGAGTTCAGATAATTCGTGATCAGTCATTTGCAACTTCCCCGCACTTAAACAACGTACCCCAAACGCCAGTCGTGTCGGTATTTGTGGGCGTCCGTGTCCGTCGTCAGGGTTTTTG
>DFBX01000039.1 GCA_002366795.1 Rhodobacteraceae bacterium UBA3069
CAAAGCCTGTTGTTCAGAGCTTCCGTAAGTTGGCGCTCAAAGCTGGCGTGAACGTCAGTATACGCCTTCAAGGCGCTGGACTGGTCAGACCCCAAGACTTTGAGGAATTCACCTTTGTCGATGATTCCCCGAAGGACATCTGGGACCCGTCGCCTTTCGATGAACTTTATGTCCCGGGGTCTTGAGACAGATACTTAACGTGCAAATTCCGCATTGAGACACAGCCTGTGTATGCATATGAGTATGCAGCAGCACAATATCTTAGGGGATTTTCTCATTATCACAAAGACTTAGGCCAAGGATAATGGTGCCCAGGAGAGGACTCGAACCTCCACGGCCTTGCGGCCACTGGCACCTGAAGCCAGCGCGTCTACCATTCCGCCACCTGGGCAGGTGTCGTGCAGGGGCGTTTAATCTTAGCGCAAATCAGTGTCAACGGTGTTCAGCAATAAGTTTGCCAGAAATCGCATTTTTCTGTCTGCGCGCCTGCCTTGGCTGCGGCCTGTTGCGGGTATTTGCGTAAAGTTGCGGGGCAAAGGCAGCAATTCAAAGGGTTTCGCGGCTTGTGTGCGCGCCCAAGCGGGGGTAAATCGGTTTCAACCGGTATGTTCGAGGAGCCTTCCCAATGTCGAAACTTGTCACCATCTACGGCGGATCGGGGTTCGTCGGTCGCTATATCACGCGGCGCTTGGCGCAGCGGGGCTGGCGCGTGCGCGTTGCGGTGCGCCGCCCGAACGAGGCGATGTTCGTGCGCCCCTATGGTGCCGTAGGGCAGGTGGAACCCGTTCTGTGCAACGTTCGTGACGACGCGTCGGTGCGTGCAGCGATGCACGGGGCGGATGCAGTGGTGAACTGCGTGGGCATTCTGGCGGAAACGGGCAAAAACAAATTCGACACGGTTCAGGCCGAAGGCGCGGGGCGCGTTGCCCGAATCGCGGCAGAATCCGGCGTCGATCGTCTGGTTCAAATCTCGGCCATCGGTGCCGACAAGGATGCGGACAGCGATTACGCCCGCACCAAGGCGCTGGGCGAAGCGGCCGTTCTGGATGCATTCCCCGGCGCGGTGATCCTGCGCCCCTCGATCATATTCGGGACCGAGGACGAATTCTTCAACCGTTTCGCCACGATGGCGCAGATCAGCCCGATCCTGCCGTTGGTCGGCGCGGATACGAAATTCCAGCCGATCTATGTGGATGACGTGGCCGAGGCCGCTGTCATGGGTGTTGAAGGCGCTGCTGCCCCCGGCATCTATGAGCTGGGCGGGCCGGATGTGGACACGTTCCGCAGCCTGATGAAGGATATGCTGGGCACGATTCACCGCAAGCGGGCGCTGGTGAACATCCCCTTCCTTGCCGCGCGTATTCTGGCCTTTGTGCTGGATATGGTGCAGACGCTGACGCTTGGCTTGTTCCGCAATTCCATGCTGACCCGTGATCAGGTCAAGAACCTGAAGAACGACAATGTTGTCAGTGAAGGCGCGCTTGGCCTGTCCGATCTGGGCATCCAGCCCACCGCGATGGAGGCTGTCCTGCCCGACTATCTGTGGCGCTTCCGTCCGTCGGGCCAATATGACGCGATCAAGGATTCCGCCAAGAACCTGCGCGCCTGACGCTAAATGGACTTGTCCAACAATCTTTTGGCCCTGATCCTTGGGTTCATCGAGGGTCTGACAGAATTCCTGCCGGTGTCTTCCACCGGCCACATCCTGCTGGCCGGGCATTTCCTTGGGTTCGAATCTACTGGCAAGACCTTCGAGGTGGTGATCCAGCTTGGCGCGGTCATGGCCGTTCTGTCGGTTTATGCCGCGAAACTGTGGCAGGTGTTTACCACCGCGCCCAGCGAACCGGCATCGCGCCGCTTTATCGCCGCTGTCTTGCTGGCCTTTCTGCCCGCTGTTTTCATCGGCGTGTTGACGCATGATTTCATCAAGGCCGTGCTTTTTGAATCGCCGCGCCTGATCGCGGTGATGCTGATCCTTGGCGGGTTGGTGTTACTGTTCGTGGACCGGATGAAGCTTACTTCGAAATACGAGGATGCGATGGATATTCCGATCCCGCGCGCCATCGCCATCGGGTTCATTCAATGCCTTGCTATGATTCCCGGTGTGTCACGTTCGGGTGCGACGATCGTCGGCGCGCTGGCGCTTGGGGCCAGCAAGCGCGCCTCGGCTGAGTTTTCATTCTTTCTGGCGATGCCAACAATGGCGGGTGCCTTTGCCTATGACCTGATGAAGAATTGGCATTTGCTCGACCCGAACGCCGTGACACAGATCGGTATCGGGTTTGTTGCCGCCTTCATCTTGGCTGTGATCGTGGTCAAAGGCTTGCTTGGCTACGTGTCACGGCATGGTTACGCCCTGTTCGGCTGGTGGCGAATCGTGGTTGGAATCACCGTTCTTCTGGCCTTGGGGGCGGGCACATAGGGGCGATAGGGAAATTATGCTGACCTAAAAGCGCGGAAAATTTCACACCAACCACTCAGGCACGTCATTTTTTATCCAATTAGGTCATGCGGGCTGACTTTTCTTTCTTTTCGTGCTGAATTATGACCAGCATAACCAGAATCCCAAGCCAGGAGTCCGACCGTGGCCAAGCAACCGATGCTGAAATTCGTGAACATTGACCGCCACATGCCCAACAAGCGTGACGCCAATGTTCGCAAGCATGATTTCAATGAAATCTATGCAGAATTCACGGATGAAAAAGCGGCCGAGCAAGCCTCGCGTTGTTCGCAATGTGGTGTGCCCTATTGCCAGTCGCATTGCCCGCTGCACAACAACATTCCTGACTGGCTGCGCTTGACTGCGACGGGTCGCCTGAAAGAAGCATATGACCTGAGCCAAGCCACCAACACCTTTCCGGAAATCTGCGGCCGCATCTGCCCGCAGGACCGCCTGTGCGAAGGCAACTGCGTGATCGAAAAGTCGGGCCATGGCACCGTCACCATCGGATCGGTCGAAAAATACATCACCGACACCGCGTGGGAAAAAGGTTGGGTCAAACCCATCGCACCCGTGCAGGAGCAGGACAAATCCGTTGGCATAATCGGGGCAGGTCCCGGCGGTTTGGCCGCGGCGGACGTTCTGCGCCGCGCGGGTCTGCAAGTCACCGTTTACGACCGTTACGACCGTGCGGGCGGGCTGCTGACCTATGGCATCCCCGGTTTCAAGCTGGAAAAAGACGTGGTCATGCGCCGGGTCGAGCAGTTGGAAAAGGGCGGCGTGGAATTCGTGATGAACTGCTACGTGGGCGAGGATCTGTCCTTTGACTCGATCCGCGGCAAGCACGACGCGGTGATCATCGCCACCGGCGTTTACAAGACGCGCGATCTGGCCGACCCCGGCGCGGGCGCCGAAGGTATTGTGCGCGCGATCGATTATCTGACCGCATCCAACAAAGTGTCGAACTTTGGCGATACCGTCGAAGAATTCGAAAGCGGCGAATTGAACGCCATGGACAAGAAAGTCGTCGTGATTGGCGGCGGCGACACCGCGATGGACTGTGTGCGCACGGCGATCCGTCAGGGGGCGACTTCGGTCAAATGCCTGTATCGTCGCGACCGTGCCAACATGCCCGGCTCGCAACGCGAAACCCAGAACGCCGAAGAAGAAGGTGTGGTGTTCGAATGGCTGTCCGCACCCAAAGGTTTTGCCGGTGATCCGGTCATTGGCGTGATGGTTCAGAAAATGCGCCTTGGCGCGCCAGATGCCACTGGCCGTCAAGCCCCCGAGATTATTGGGGGCGCGGATTACGTCGAAGACGCCGACCTTGTCATCAAGGCGCTAGGGTTCGAACCGGAAGACCTGCCCAAACTTTGGGGCACTGACGGGTTGGAAGTGACCCGTTGGGGCACCGTGAAGGCAGATTTCGAAACCGGTCGCACCAGCCTGGAAAACGTCTATGCCATCGGTGACATCGTGCGCGGTGCTTCCTTGGTGGTATGGGCGATCCGCGACGGGCGCGATTGTGCCGATGCGGTTCTGAAGGATCTTGCAAGCACCGCTGCCGTTGCTGCCGAATAAGGCCACCCACTGAACAATCGGCTGCCGTCCCAAGTGGACAGGCAGCCCCCGGAATTCGAAGGGTCCGACAGATGACCCGACAAGGAGACTGACATGACCAAGTTTGACGAGAACTGGGCCGCCGCGGAAGTAGCCAAGCGCAAGTGGATGGCCGAAAACGGCATGTATTCGGAAGAAGATGAAAAGGCGAACTGCGGCGTCGGCCTTGTGGTGTCGATTGACGGCAAGCCCTCGCGCAAGGTCGTGGAAAACGGCATTGCCGCGCTGAAAGCGATCTGGCACCGTGGTGCCGTGGACGCCGACGGCAAGACCGGCGATGGCGCGGGCATCCATGTGCAGATTCCCGTTCCCTTCTTCTATGACCAGATCAAGCGCACCGGCCACGAGCCGCGCCAGGACCAGTTGATGGCCGTAGGTCAGGTGTTCCTGCCGCGCACCAATTTCGGTGCGCAGGAAACCTGCCGGACCATCGTGGAAACCGAAGTGCTGCGCATGGGCTATTACATCTATGGGTGGCGCCACGTTCCGGTGGAAACCGAATGCCTGGGTGAAAAGGCCAACGCCACCCGCCCTGAAATCGAACAGATCATCATCGCGAATGCCAAGGGTGTGGACGAGGAAACCTTTGAACGCGAACTGTATGTCATCCGTCGCCGGATCGAAAAAGCCGCTGCCGCCGCCGGGATCGTCGATCTGTATATCTGCTCGCTGTCCTGCCGTTCGATCATTTACAAAGGTATGATGCTGGCCGAGCAGGTCGCGGAATTCTATCCCGACCTCAAGGACGAGCGGTTTGAATCCGCCTTCGCGATCTATCACCAGCGGTATTCCACAAACACCTTCCCGCAGTGGTGGCTGGCACAGCCCTTCCGCATGTTGGCCCATAACGGCGAGATCAACACGATCAAGGGCAACACCAACTGGATGAAATCGCACGAGATCCGCATGGCATCGAGCGCCTTTGGCGATCTGGCCGAGGATATCAAACCGATCATCCAGTCGGGCTCGTCCGATTCTGCCGCGCTGGATTCGGTGTTCGAGGTTCTGGTGCGCGCGGGCCGCTCGGCGCCAATGGCGAAAACCATGCTGATCCCTGAATCCTGGTCCAAGCAGGCGGCGGAACTGCCCGAAGCATGGCGCGACATGTATTCCTACTGCAATTCCGTGATGGAGCCGTGGGACGGCCCCGCCGCCCTTGCCATGACCGATGGCCGCTGGGTCTGCGCTGGCCTGGACCGGAACGGGTTGCGCCCGATGAGATATGTCGTCACCGGCGACGGGCTGGTAATTGCCGGCTCCGAAGCGGGCATGGTGCCAATCAACGAAGCCACCGTGAAGGAAAAAGGCGCGCTTGGTCCGGGCCAGATGCTGGCCGTGGACATGAAGAAGGGTCTGCTGTTCCACGACACCGAGATCAAGGACAAGCTATCCAACGCCCTGCCTTTCGGGGAGTGGGTCGGCCACATCAACGAACTGGCCGAGGCGCTTTCGAAGGTCACCGAAAAGCCGCTGTATTCCGGAGAGGAACTGCGCCGCCGCCAAGTGGCCGCCGGTTACACCATCGAAGAACTGGAACAAATCCTTGCCCCCATGGTCGAGGATGCGAAGGAAACGCTGGCCTCGATGGGTGACGACACGCCCTCTGCGGTTCTGTCGAACAAGTATCGCCCGCTGTCGCATTTCTTCCGCCAGAACTTCAGTCAGGTGACCAACCCGCCGATCGACAGCTTGCGCGAATACCGCGTGATGAGCCTGAAAACGCGGTTCGGCAACCTGAAGAACGTGCTGGATGAAAGCGGCTCCCAGACCGAGATCCTCGTGATGGACAGCCCCTTCGTGGGCAATGCCCAGTGGGAAGAGGTGAAGACGCATTTCAACGCCGATATGGTTGAAATCGATTGCACCTTTCCCGCCGGGGCCGATCAGGATGCGCTGCGCAAGAACCTTGAGCGTATACGTGCCGAGGCAGAGGATGCCGTGCGTTCGGGCGCGGGTCACCTTTTGCTGACGGATCAACACCAGGGCGCGGCCAAGGTCGCCATGCCGATGATCCTTGCCACTTCGGCCATCCACAGCCACCTGACGCGCAAGGGTTTGCGGACCTTCTGCTCGATCACCGTGCGCTCGGCCGAATGTATCGACCCGCATTATTTTGCCGTACTGGTCGGCAGCGGCGCAACCATCGTCAACGCCTACCTGGCAGAGGACAGCCTAGCAGACCGCATCGACCGCGGTCTGCTGGACGGATCGTTGACCGAGGCCGTGGCGCGCTACCGCGAAGCTATCGACCAAGGTTTGTTGAAAATCATGGCCAAGATGGGCATCTCGGTGATCTCGTCCTATCGCGGGGCGCTGAATTTCGAAGCCGTGGGCCTGTCGCGCGCCATGTGTGCCGAATATTTCCCAGGCATGACCTCGCGCATCTCGGGTATCGGGGTTTCCGGTATCCAGAAAAAGGTCGAAGAGGTCCACGCGCGCGGCTTCCTGTCCGACAGTGTTCTGCCCGTGGGCGGCTTTTACAAGCTGCGCAAATCCGGCGAGACCCATGCGTGGGAAGCGCAATCCATGCACCTGTTACAATCGGCCTGTGACCGAGCATCCTTTGAAATCTGGAAGCAGTATTCGGCCAAGATGCAGTCGATGCCGCCGATCCACCTACGCGATCTGCTGGCGATCAAGCCGATGGGCAACTCCGTGCCGATCGAAGAGGTCGAATCCATCACCTCGATCCGTAAGCGGTTCGTGACGCCGGGCATGTCGCTGGGCGCACTTTCGCCCGAGGCGCACAAGACCCTGAACGTGGCCATGAACCGCATCGGCGCGAAATCCGACAGCGGCGAGGGCGGCGAAGATCCGGCGCATTTCGTGCCGGAACCCAATGGCGACAACCCCTCGGCCAAGATCAAACAGGTGGCTTCGGGCCGGTTCGGCGTGACGGCGGAATACCTGAACCACTGCGAGGAACTGGAAATCAAGGTGGCCCAAGGTGCGAAACCCGGCGAGGGTGGCCAGTTGCCCGGCATGAAGGTCACGGACCTGATCGCGCGGCTGCGGCACTCGACCAAGGGGGTCACGCTGATTTCGCCGCCGCCGCACCATGACATCTACTCGATCGAAGACCTCGCGCAGCTGATCTATGACCTAAAGCAGATCAATCCGACCGTGAAGGTCACGGTCAAGCTGGTGGCGTCCTCGGGCGTGGGCACGATTGCTGCCGGTGTCGTCAAGGCCAAGGCCGATATCATCCTGATTTCGGGTCACAATGGTGGCACGGGCGCATCCCCTGCAACCTCGATAAAATTCGCAGGTCTGCCGTGGGAAATGGGCCTGACCGAAGCGCACCAGGTTCTGGCAATGAACAACCTGCGCGAACGTGTCACCCTGCGGACGGACGGCGGCCTGCGCACCGGGCGTGACATTGTCATGGCCGCGATGCTGGGTGCCGAGGAATACGGCATCGGCACCGCCGCGCTGATTGCGATGGGCTGTATCATGGTGCGCCAGTGCCAGTCGAATACCTGCCCCGTGGGCGTTTGCACGCAGGATGAATCCCTGCGCGCCAAGTTCACCGGTAACGCGGACAAGGTTGTGAACCTTATCACCTTCTACGCGCAGGAAGTGCGGGAGATCCTTGCCTCGATCGGGGCGCGCTCTCTGGACGAGGTGATCGGTCGTGCCGACCTGCTCAGCCAAGTCTCGCGTGGCTCTGCCCATCTGGATGATCTGGACCTGAACCCGCTGCTGATCACCGTCGATGGCGCGGCTGACATCAACTATGACCGCAATAAAGCGCGCAACGTAGTGCCTGATACGCTGGATGCCGAAATCGTGCGCGACGCCGCCCGGTTCCTGCAAGACGGTGAGAAAATGCAACTGTCCTACGCGGTGCAGAACACGCACCGTACCGTGGGCACGCGCACCTCGTCGCATATCGTCAAACGCTTCGGAATGCGCAACGCGCTGCAACCGAACCACCTGACGGTCAAGCTGACCGGCTCTGTGGGTCAGTCGCTTGGGGCCTTCTCTGCGCCGGGACTGAAGATCGAAGTGTCCGGGGACGCAAACGATTATGTCGGCAAGGGGCTGTCCGGTGGCACCGTGGTTGTACGCCCGCCGATGGCCAGCCCGCTGGTCGCCGCGGACAACACCATCATTGGCAACACCGTGTTGTATGGCGCGACCGACGGCTTCCTGTTCGCAGCTGGCCGCGCGGGCGAGCGTTTTGCTGTCCGTAATTCGGGCGCAAGCGTGGTGATCGAAGGCTGCGGGTCGAACGGTTGCGAATACATGACCGGCGGCGTTGCCGTGATCCTTGGGTCGATCGGGCCGAACTTTGGCGCGGGCATGACCGGCGGCATGGCCTATCTGTATGACCCCGAAGGCAAGGCGGCGGACATGATGAACATGGAAACGCTCGTGACGGGCCCTGTGACCGTGGACTATTGGAAAGAGCAGCTTGAAACACTGATTGAGCGGCACCTGGAAGAAACCGGATCGCGCAAAGCGACCGAGATCATGCAGCATTGGGACAGTGAGCTGGCCAATTTCGTTCAGGTCTGCCCAAAAGAAATGCTGATCCATATCCCGCACCCGCTGACCCTTGAGCAGGGCGCTGTTCCGGCGGAATAGTCACTGATTATCGTGAAATGACAAAGGGCCGCCCGATCGAGACGGGTGGCCCTTTTCCGTTTGGCAAAGTCAAATAGGAACCGCGCAGGTGGCGGGCGCGTTATCAGGAAAAGCGTCTTTCCAAGGAGGCAGACATGACCGAACTCGTCGCAATCACATTCAACGCGCCCGAAGACGCATTCGCCCTGCGCGACCAGATTCCAACCCTGATGGACCGCCATAATGCCGAGGTGGACGATGCCATGGTCGTCACCCGCGAGGCGAACGGGTCGGTGAAGCTGCATCAAAGCGTGAACCTTCCCTTGGCGCAGGCTCTTGGCGGTGGCGTTTGGGGGCTGATGCTGGGAGGTGTGTTCATGGCACCCTTTGTCGGCGCGGCTATCGGTGCGGGCGCGGGGTTGATGACCGGCAATCTGTCTAACGTGGGCATCGATGATGATTTCGCCAAGCAGATGGGCGAAACCTTGGGCACCGGTCACGGTGTCCTCCTGCTGCTGGTGCGACGCGAATCTGCCAGCCATCTGATCGACCTGCTGGAACAAGAAACCCAAGGCAAACTGGCCCGCATCTTGCGCAGCCCGGTAGACAAGCCCAGCATCGCGCGGTTGCGTGGGGCCAAGACGGGTCAGACCGCGACCAATGACTATCCGGTGTGACGGCCCAACGCAAAAATGACACTTTGCTGAAATCACCGATTCAGCTTGGCCACGAAAACCGCTAACCTGCGGGTGTGGCGAAAAAGGCAAAGAAACTCGTGCCCAAGCGCAAGAAAACCGGGCTGCGGCGCATTCGCCCGCTTCGCGTTTTGCTGCGCTTTTTCCTGCGCCTGTCGCTAATCGTGTTCGCGTTGCTGTTTTTTTGGGTGCTGACCTATTCCGCCGTGAATCCGCCAGCGACCTATTACATACTGTCCGAGAAACGCCGACTGGGTGATGTGGACCGGCTTTGGGTGCCGATCGAGTCTGTTGCGCCGGTCATGGCGCGATCTGTGGTTGCCGCCGAAGACGCCAATTTCTGCAATCACTGGGGGTTCGACATCAACGCGATACGCGCCGCTATAGAAGAGGGTGGTAACCGCGGAGCCTCGACCTTGACGCAACAGGTGGTAAAAAATGTATTTCTCTGGCACGGGCGCAACTGGTCTCGCAAGGCGCTGGAGGCGCTGCTGACCCCGATGGTCGAAGCGACATGGTCGAAGCGCCGAATCGTCGAGGTCTATCTGAACATCGCCGAGTTCGACGAGGGTGTGTTCGGAATCGAGGCCGCAAGCAGGCACTATTTCAGCGTGAGTCCCGAACGGCTGACCCCGGTGCAGGCGGCGCGACTGGCGGCTGTTCTGCCCTCGCCCAAGACCCGCTCCGCCTCCAAGCCCTCTGCCGGGCTCAGGCGGCGGGCGGCGATGATTATGGATGGCGCTGCGACGATAAATGCCGATGGTCGCGCCGACTGTTTTCAAGACTGAAACCGCAAACACGACGCGACTTCGCCCAAGTTTTGCCCGCTCTGCGTGTGAGTTTGTCGGGGACATTCATCAGCATCGGGTTTCCTATGACCGTTTTTCTACGCATTTTCTTTTTGCTGTTCTCTGCCGCAAGCTTCTCTTTGGGGATCGCTTCGTTGCCCAGCTTCTGGCCAAGTGCTGAAATCACCCAAACCCTGGTTCCAAAGCATAGCGCCGAGGTGGCAAATTTGGGCACTGATCCTGTGATCGCGCCGGAACAAGAGGCCGCTTCCGCCGCAATAGAGACTAATAGCGCGGTGCTTGAGCAGGGCATCCCGCCACAACAATCCGTGCCCGAGCCGGCGAAGTTGGCACTGGCTCAACAAGCCGAAAGCCCTGTCGAAGATGGCGACGGTTTCATATACCCCGACCACGACAATGACGTTCCCGCGCGCAGCATTCACCTCGTAACGCCGCCCGTTGCATCGCATGATGACCCTGTCTGCGCTGAAATGTGCCTGATCCTGATCGCCGCAAACGATCTGGAATGGGTGCGCATAACCACAATCGACGGCAAGGCGCATTTGATCGAAGCATCGCGCGAGAGATGTGATTTGCCGCTATGCTTGAGCGAGGTCGCGGATAAGGGAGAACCCGCAGACCGAACCCTTGAATTCGCCCCCATGCCCCAGGATGGGCCGGGTTGGGCCATGTTAGAGCCAGATGTGGCGCTAAGAATCTATGACCGTCACGGGCCATATAATGCGAATCCGGTGATTATGACAGGTGATCCCGAAGGGGCGCTTTCGCGGCGGCTGTCCGCAGCTGGACTGACCTATCTGGATTAAGGGCTGCGCCATATGCCGCTGCCCACTCGTCCTGCTTTTGACAAGGGATTGAAAAGCGGGGCTGTCCGTTGCATTGAAGGACAGTTCCTCAGCTTTAAAGGCAAAACCCTCTATGGCCCGTCTGTTCCACGTTCCGCTTTCACCATTCTGTCGCAAGGTGCGGCTAAGCCTTGCTGAAAAGCGGATCGAATGTGAACTGGTCGAAGAACGCTATTGGGAGCCGTCCCCCGATTTCCTGCGCCGCAATCCGGCCGCCAAGGTGCCGGTGCTGAAGATCGACAACATCACCATGTCCGAAAGCGCGGCGATCTGCGAGTATCTGGAGGAGGTGTATCCCGACCCCTCCTTGATGCCTCGTACGCCCGAATCCCGACTTGAAGTGCGCCGCCTTGTGGGGTGGTTCGACGATAAATTCCATGCCGAGGTCACTTCGAAACTGCTTTATGAGCGGGTGAACAAAAAGGTGATGAAGCAAGGCTTCCCTGACAGTCGGAACGTCAAGGATGGTGCAAAGGCGATCAAGTATCACTTGGATTACATGGCATGGCTGCTGGATCACCGGCGCTGGCTGGCCGGCGATGTCATGACCCTTGCCGATTTCGCCGCCGCCGCGCATTTAAGCGCGCTGGACTATATCTCGGATGTGGACTGGAACCGTTCAGACGTGGTCAAGGACTGGTATGCCAAGATCAAGTCGCGGCCAGCCTTCCGTTCGATCCTGGCCGATCAGGTGCCGGGCTTCCCGCCGCCGCAGCACTATGCCGACCTCGACTTTTGACTTGAAACAGAGACTGGTTTCGCAGGCCGAGGCCGAAGGGTTCGACGCCTGCCGGATCTGCCGCCCCTGGGACGTGCCAGAGGTGCCAGAACGGCTAAATGCGTTTCTGGATGCGGGATATCATGGCCAGATGGCATGGCTGGCCGAGCGCACTCATTGGCGCGGCAACCCCGCCGCGCTGTGGCCCGAGGCACGATCAGTCATGATGCTGGCCGAAAGCTATACGCCTGAAAGTGACCCGCTGGCCGGTTTGGCGCAGCGCGATTGCGCCAATATCTCAGTCTATGCGCGGAACAAGGATTACCACGATCTGGTCAAGAAACGGCTGAAACGGCTGGCGCGCTGGTTAATTGCCGAGGCGGGCGGCGAGGTAAAAGTATTCGTCGATACCGCACCGGTGCCGGAAAAGCCGCTCGGGCAGGCGGCCGGTCTTGGCTGGCAGGGTAAGCACACCAATCTGGTCAGCCGTAATCTGGGCAGTTGGTTTTTTATCGGGGCGGTGTTTACAACGCTGGAATTAGACACTGATCCGGCGGAAAATGATCATTGCGGCTCTTGCACCGCTTGTCAGGATATTTGCCCGACCGAAGCTTTCCCGCAACCCTACCGTCTGGATGCGCGGCGTTGCATTTCCTATCTGACAATCGAACATCACGGCCCGATGGATCAGGATCTGCGCGCGCTGATGGGCAACCGAATCTATGGATGCGATGACTGCCTTGCTGTTTGTCCGTGGAACAAGTTCGCGTCCGAGGCGCAGGAGTTGCGCTATCACGCGCGGGACGATCTTATCGCGCCCGGACTGGCGGAATTGGCCGTTTTGGACGATGCGGCGTTTCGCGCGCGCTTCTCTGGGTCGCCCATAAAGCGGATCGGGCGTGACCGGTTCGTGCGCAATGTGCTTTATGCCATCGGGAACAGCGATGAACGGGCGCTTTTGCCTGTTGCGCAGGGGCTTTGCGATGATCCCGACCCCACCGTGGCGGACGCGGCGCGTTGGGCAGTTGGGCGACTTAGGCATGAATAGAGCCTGATTTGCCATTGGTGGATCACGACGTTGATACAAAGGCTTTCCGAACCGCAGAAGCACACCATTTAATGGGCTCGACAGGACTGAGGAGGCCATACATGCCCAAATATGAACGCAAGCCTGATGTCGTTGCCGCGCTGACGCCCGAACAGCATTGGGTCACGCAGGAAAGCGGGACCGAATGTCCCGGCACCGGTGCCTATCTGAACAACAAGGCACCCGGCATCTACGTCGATATTGTCAGTGGAGAGCCGCTGTTCGCCTCGAGCGATAAGTATGAATCTGGATGCGGCTGGCCCAGCTTTACCAAGCCGATCGAACCGGCCCATGTGGCAGAACTGACCGACACCAGCCATGGTATGGTCCGGGTCGAAGTGCGGTCAACGCATGGCGATTCGCATCTGGGGCACGTCTTTCCCGACGGTCCACCAGACAGAGGTGGCCTGCGCTATTGCATCAACTCGGCCTCTTTGCGCTTCATTCCAAAGGAAGACATGGAAGCAGAAGGCTATGGCGGATATCTGGATCAATTGGAGGATATGACATGAGCGAAGAACGCGCAGTTTTGGCCGGAGGATGCTTTTGGGGCATGCAGGATCTCATCCGCAAGCTACCGGGCGTGGAATCCACCCGCGTCGGCTATACCGGCGGGGACGTGCCCAACGCCACCTACCGCGATCATGGCACCCATGCCGAGGGGATCGAGATCCTTTTCGATCCAGACCGCATCAGCTATCGCCAGCTTCTGGAGTTTTTCTTTCAGATTCACGACCCGACCACGCTGAACCGTCAGGGCAATGATCGCGGCCTTAGCTATCGTAGCGCGATCTATTTCGTCACCGATAACCAAAAGCAGGTCGCCGAAGATACGATTGCCGATGTGAACGCCTGCGGTATCTGGCCTGGTGCCGTTGTGACCGAACTGGAACCCGTTGGCGATTTCTGGGAAGCAGAGCCTGAGCACCAAGATTATCTAGAGCGTCTGCCAAATGGCTATACCTGCCATTTCCCGCGCCCCGACTGGGTGCTGCCAAAGCGCAAACAGGCCTGATCAGAGCCTGATTTCACGCAAAAAGGGCGCCCCGATCAAGGGCGCCCTTTCCCGTTTCAGATGTCGAACCAATCAGAACCGGTAAGCGGCGCGCAATTGCAGCGTGGTTGCGTCCACATCAAGACCAGTACCGTTGAAATCTTTGAATTCATGGTACAGAACTTCGCCGCCGATCGAAAAGCTCTCGTTCAGCATATGCTCATAGCCCGCGCCGACAAAGTAACCGGTATCGTCACCGGCGACATCGGTATAGGCTTGGGCGCCACCCGCGGTCACATAGACCAAGCCGGGTCCGGTATCGTAACCTGCGCGCAGTTTCAGGCGCGCGACGTTTTCAACGGCGATGCCACCTAGGGTCACATCCGCGAAGTCATAGTCGATACCGGCACCGATTACCCAGTTGCCCAGATCGTAGTCGTAACCGGCGGTAATGCCGCCGATGGCACCGTCACCACTGGCCGCGCCCAGTGTGAAATCACCATAGCCCACCTGCGCGCCGATATAACCGCCAGTCCAGTTGCCAGAGTTGACGGGGGAAGGTGTTACGATCACGGGTTCCGCCGGTGCCGGGGTGATCGTGCCAGCATGCGCAGTGGCAGCGGTGATCGCAAGGCCGGTCAATGCGCCGGTGGTCAACAAGGTCGCTTTCTTCATCATCTTCATATCAAGGTCCTTTGTTGTTTTCCACACCGCAGTTGCACTCAACGACAGCGCGCGGCTTCCGTGGAACATGTGTCGTCGTGCAAGAAAAACAAGGAACGTGGCAGAATGTTCCAACCCATCGGCGCGCGTTGGCCGTCTGTTGCATTTTTGCGCGCTGAAAATGGTCGATCCCTTGCGCAGGGTTCCGATTTAAGTCACGCATTTGAGAAATATCATGGCGCGTATTACGCGCCGTGCATCCATTTGCGAAATATCATGGCGCGTATTACGCGCCGTGCATCGCGCGAAAGGCCGAAAATGAACCCGATTAAAGGCATCCTGTTCAAGTTGGGTGCGGTGGCAATGTTCATTGTCATGGCGTCCCTGATCAAGGTAACCGCCCCGCATGTGCCTGCGGGGGAGGCGGTGTTTTTCCGCTCGGCCCTAGCGATTCCGATCATTGTTGGCTGGCTGTGGATGCGTGGCGATCTGAAGACGGGTTTTCAGGTCAAATCGCCGATGGCGCATTTCTGGCGCGGTGCGGTGGGCACGGCGGCCATGGGCTGCATGTTTGCCAGCCTCGGGTTGCTGCCCCTGCCCGAAGTGACCGCCATCGGCTATGCCGCACCTCTGCTTGTCGTCGTATTGGCCGCAATGTTCCTTGGTGAGGAAGTCCGTGCTTTTCGCCTTTTTGCGGTGGGTTTGGGTCTGTTGGGTGTGATCATCGTGCTGGAACCGCGGCTGACCTTGTTCTCCGGCTCCTCGGTTCAAACGACGCAGGCATTGGGTGCCGTGATCGCGTTGATGGGCGCGCTGTTCGCGTCGATTGCGCAAATTCATGTTCGCCGGATGGTGCAGTTCGAACAGACCTCGGCCATCGTGTTCTTCTTTTCGCTGACCTCGACCCTTCTAAGCCTGCTGACCATCCCCTTTGGCTGGGTCATGCCAACCGGACAAGAGGCTGCGCTACTGATCACCGCTGGGTTGTTGGGCGGAATGGGGCAGATATTCCTGACCTCGGCCTATCGGTTCGCCGACGCCAGCGTGGTTGCGCCTTTCGACTATGCCTCGATGCTGGCGGCGATCGGGATCGGCTACTTCGTGTTTCATGAAGTGCCGACCCAGCAAATGCTGCTGGGCGCGGGGCTGGTTGTTTTTGCCGGCGTGCTGATCATCTGGCGGGAGCATCGGCTGGGGTTGGAACGTCGCCGCGCGCGAAAAAGCATGACGCCGCAGGGTTAGGCTCTATTCCAGCGAAATTCAGCCAAGATTGTCTTTTATGCTCATTGCTAGGTAGCCCAGCGGCAAAAGCATCCGCCGGTGTCTGCCCAACGGATAGCGGCGTGGCGATTGTTGCATCACCGCCGGATAGGTCCGCGTCGGGGTGTTGTCGCGGGCCAAATCGGCAAGGATCGCCCCCGCATAGCTGCCCATCGCCACCCCGTTGCCATGGTAGGAGAAGCCAGCAAACGCGCCTGGCATGTCAGGGACTGGACCGACAAAAGGTATTTCGGATCGATTGACGGACAGGAATCCGTGCCAGCCATAGGGCGTTTCCACATGGGCAAGGCTGGGGAAGTGCCGCTCGAAATGCTGGCGGGTGTCGGCCATGGTGCGCGCATCGGATTGCGGCGAGGACAGAACGCCGCCACGGCGTCCGAACATCATCCGCCCACAGGGCATCAGCCTGAAATAATAGAGCAGGTTGCGCGTGTTGTACGCCATCTGGGACGAGGTCCAGCCGCTTTGCCCAATCTCGTCGGGGCTGAGGGGGCGCGTCACCAGAACGCTGGATTGAACCGGCATGAAGCGTCCCGCCATCCAGGGTGGAAGATCTTCCGACCCATAGCCGTTGGTGGCAAAGATCACCTTGTGCGCGAGAACTTGCCCCTGTGCCGTTTCCAAACGGAATAGAGCCTTTTCACGGCCGATCCGCTGTACTGGCGAAAACCCGTGAATCCGCGCACCGGCTCCTTGTGCGGCGCGCAACAGCCCCAACACGTATTTCCGCGGGTTCAGTGCAAAACCAATGGGGATGGAAAGCCCGCCATGATAAGGCCCAGCCATGCCAAGCCGTTCCAAGTCGGCGCGATCATGCAGTTGCGCATCAACCCCGTAATCAGTGCGAATACTTGCCAGTTCGGATTCCAGCCCGCGCATGGCCCGTGGGGAATGGGCAAGTATGGTTTCTCCGTCTGAATGAGTGTCGGCCTTGATCCCTTCGGCTGTCAGCAGATCGGCGACATGCGCGACGGCCAGCCGTTCGACCTGCCGCCACTCGCGCCGCCCTTGTTCGCCCACGGCACGTTCCAAGGCGTCATTGTCGAGATTGGCCCCGCCCAGACAGCAGAACCCCCCGTTACGCCCGCTGGCCCCCCATCCGGGAAACTGCGATTCCAGCAAAAGCACATCTACACCGGCATGGGCAAGGTTCAGCGCGGCGTTCAGCCCGGTATAGCCGCCGCCGATCACGGCAACCTCGGCCCGCGTTTCGCCTTGCAGCGGCGGGCAATCCAGCTGCCAATCAGGGACTGTTTCGGCCCAATAGCAGGTATTTAATGGCTCAGGCCCATAGGCGTGATCGGACAGAACGCGGAGGGGCAGCGTCATGCGCGTCCGGCCGCTTGTTCTTCATTGCGGCGCTTCACGGCGGCGCGTTTCGACACGAGCGATGCGGTGATGACCCCGACCGCGACGATGGTGATCATGATCGTGGACAGCGCATTGATTTCGGGTGAAACGCCAAGCCGTACGGCCGAGAAAACCTTGATCGGCAGGGTCGTGGCCGAGGGGCCAGCGGTAAAGCTGGCGATCACCAGATCGTCCAGCGACAGGGTAAAGGCCAGCAGCCAGCCGGAAATCACCGCGGGCGCGATGATCGGCAGGGTGACAAGCAAGAACGCCTCCAACCGCGAGCAGCCAAGGTCAAGCGCGGCCTCTTCCAGCGAGTCGTCAAAGGTGACCAACCGCGAGGAGACAACCACCGAAACGTAGCACATCGAAAAGGTCGTATGCGCCAGAACGATGGTCAGCACGCCGCGATCCAGCCCGATTCCGATGAACAAAAGCAGCAGCGACAGGCCGGTGATCACTTCGGGCATGACAAGCGGGGCATAGATCATTCCGGAAAACAGTGTCCGCCCCGGAAACCGCCCCGCCCGCACCAGCACAAGCGCCGCCATTGTGCCCAGCACGGTCGCCAGCGTCGAAGAGGCCACGGCAACTTTCGCCGTGACCCAGGCCGCGTCCAGGAACGCCTCGTTCCGCATCAATTCGCCATACCACTTGGTCGAAAAACCGGCCCAGATCGTCACCAGTTTCGATGCGTTGAACGAAAAAATCACAAGGATCAGCATCGGCAGATAAAGGAAAACGAATCCAAGCGTCAGCGAGGTCGCGTTGAACCATGACATGCGCCTCATTGGCCGGCCTCCCGCTCTTTTTGCTGGTTGCGCTGGAATAGCACGATGGGAATGATCAGGATCAGCAGAAGTACTACGGCGACGGCGCTGGCGACGGGCCAGTCGCGGTTGTTGAAGAATTCTTCATAGAGGACTTTGCCGATCATAAGTGTCTCTGATCCGCCCAAAAGCGAGGGAATCACGAATTCCCCAAGCGCCGGGATGAAGACCAGGAAACAGCCGGCAATCATGCCGGAGCGCGACAGGGGAAAGGTAACAAGCCAGAAGGCAGTGAACCGAGAGCAGCCCAGATCCTCGGCCGCTTCC
This sequence comes from Rhodobacteraceae bacterium UBA3069, assembly GCA_002366795.1. Lineage (GTDB taxonomy): Bacteria > Pseudomonadota > Alphaproteobacteria > Rhodobacterales > Rhodobacteraceae > UBA3069. The sequence continues at coordinate 18,169 of DFBX01000039.1, forward strand.
AGAAGCGATCCGTCCAGTTTGTCCAGCGCCGCATAGATCGGCAGGATCATGAAGGGCAGGTAGGTGTAGACGATGCCGATATAGACTGCGACCGGCGTGTTCAGGATCATCAGGGGTTCCGAAATCAGACCCAAACCCAGCAGAAACTGGTTCAGATACCCTTCGGTCGAAAGGATGCCCATCCACGAATAGACCCGGATCAGGAAGCTGGTCGAAAACGGTAGGATCACCAGCATCATCATCGCGGGGCGCCATTCTTCGGGGGCTTTGGCCATGCCATAGGCCATGGGATAACCCACCATCAGCGTCAGCAGGGTCGAGATGACGGCGATCTTCAGCGAGGAAAGATAGGCTTTCCAATACAGGTCGTCAGTCGTCAGCCAGATGAAGTTTTCGAAATCCAGCCCGCCAAAGAAATCCTTGATCCCTTGCCAGCCGGCGCTCAGGTCAAGCTGCGGCGCATAGGGCGGGCGCGCCAGGGCCAGATCGGACAGGCTGATTTTCAGCACGATCAGGAATGGCACAAAGAACAGCAGAACCAGCCACGTATAAGGCAGCGCGATGAGAGCGAACTTACGCATCCCTCAACCCTCCAGCAGGACGGCGGCGGTGTCGGTCCAGGATACCCAGACCTCGTCCTCCCAAGTGTAGGAACGGCGCGACAGGCGGCGTGTGTTGGCGGTCTGCGCCTTGATCATCTGCCCGCCTTCCAGTTCGACGTGATAGGTCGAAAGGTTGCCAAGATAGGCGATGTCGATGATCCTGCCTTTGACGGCATTGGTCACACCACTGGGCTGTTCCGCCGAAATAGAGACTTTTTCAGGCCGAATCGCCAGCGCCACGGAGGCACCGTTCGTGGGGCTGAATCCATCGCCTTCGCGTTTGGAATGTAGCGGCGCGCGTCCTTCGGCCCACGCGATGTCATATCCGTCACCTGCCTTCAAAGCGGTGCCTTGGATGATGTTCACATCACCGATGAAGTCCGCGACATAGACAGACGACGGCGCCTCGTAGATATCGGCAGGGGTGGCGACCTGAATGATGCGCCCCTCGTCCATCACGGCCACGCGGCTGGCGACGGTCATCGCTTCTTCCTGGTCGTGGGTCACGATCACGAAGGTGGTGCCGGTTTTTTCCTGAATGTCCATCAGCTCGAACTGGGTTTCCTGCCGCAGTTTCTTGTCTAACGCGCCCAGTGGTTCATCAAGCAGCAGCAGTTTCGGTGCTTTCGCAAGGGAACGGGCCAAGGCGACCCGTTGCCGTTGGCCGCCGGAAATCTGGTGCGGCTTGCGCTTGGCGAACTTGGCCAGACGGGTCAGGCGCAGCATCTCCTCAACGCGGGCGTTCAATTGATCCTTGGGTATGCCTTCACGTTTCAGGCCAAAGGCAATATTTTCCCAGACGGTCAGGTGGGGAAACAGCGCGTAGGACTGGAACATCATGTTCACGGGGCGCTCGTTCGGGGGAATGGCCCGCATGTCCTTGCCGCCGATCAGGATCTGCCCCTCGGTCGGTTGTTCAAACCCGGCCAGTATTCGCATCATCGTGGTCTTGCCACAGCCCGATGGCCCCAGCAGGGCAAAGAATTCCTTGGCGTAGATATCAAGCGTCTGATTGTCGATCGCGGTGAAATCACCGAACCGCTTGGTGACACCCTTGAACTGGATCAAGGGCTTTTCGTCGGGGTTCAGCCAAGGGGCGAATACGTGCTGCTCCAATGTGCGACTCCTGCCGGATTAGAGACGAAATTCGGGACGAAAACGGCCCGCGACATCGGTGTCGCGGGCCGGATAGCAGGGCCTTAGGTGCCCGATTTGATCTTGGTCCACAGGCGAGTCACGATCCGCTGCACCTTGGGGTCATAGGGCGTAACGGTATACAGGTTCTCGACCGTCGCATCCGAGGGGTAGATCGCCGGATCGCCGATCACGTCCTCTTCCAGGAATTCCTGCGATGCTTTGTTGCCGTTGGCGTAATAGACATAGTTCGACGCCGCGGCCATGTTCTGCGCGTCCATGATGAAGTTCAGGAACGTGTGCGCGCCTTCGGGGTTGGGCGCATCAACCGGAATCGCCATCTGGTCGAACCACATCAGCGCGCCCTCTTTCGGCGCGCTATAAGCGATTTCGACACCGTTCTCGGCCTCGGCCGCGCGGTCACGCGATTGCAGGATGTCTCCGGACCAACCGAAGGCAACACAGATGTCACCATTCGCCAGCGCGTTGATATATTCGGAAGAGTTGAATTTCTGAATATAGGGACGCACACCCATCAGCACGGCCTCGGCCTTGGCGATCACCTCGGGGTCGTGGCTATCAGGATTCTCGCCGATATATTTCAGCGCGGCGGGGATCATCTCGGTCGGGGCGTCAAGGAAATGCACGCCGCAATCGGCCAGTTTTTCCATGTTGGCCGGATCGAACACCAGCGCCAGGCTGTCGATCGGGGCGTCCTCGCCCAAGGCTTCGGTCACCTTGCCGACATTCGCGCCAATCCCGGTGGTGCCCCACATGTAGTTGATCGAATAGGCGTTGCCGGGGTCGTATTGCGCGGTGCGCTCGGCGATCTTGTCCCACAGGTTCACGCTGTTGGGCAGTTTGGACATATCCAGTTTCTGGAACGCGCCGGCCTGGATCTGACGTTGCAGGAAGGTGCCGGTGGGCACCACCACGTCATAGCCCGACCCGCTGGCCAGCATCTTGGTTTCCAGAACCTCGTTGCTGTCGAACACGTCATAGATCAGGTCGATGCCGGTCTCTTCCTCGAACTTGGTCAGCAGGTCCTCGTCGATATAGTCGGACCAGTTGTAAACGCGCACCTCTTCGGCAAAGGCCGCGGTAGTTCCGAGCGCAATGGCAGCGACGGTGTTCATCAGCTTGGTTTTCATTTTGATCTCCCCGTGGATGCCCAAGTTGTTTGGGCGTGGTTATTGGTCAATATGATCAAGTTTTGGACCATCTGGCAACAAACCATTGTTTTCACGCCCTCCGAAAACTGGCAAGGTGGTCAAAGATGATGCGAAACAATGCGGATCAAGCGAGGATTGGCACCATGCCGGCAGATGGCGATATGCACCGCAGCGAAGGGGCCCAGCCCGAGGACGCATCCCTGCCCACGCATGAACGGGTGTATCGCCGCCTGCGCAATTTGATTCTATGGGGCGAGATCGCGCCGGGCCAACCCGTCACCATTCAGGGCCTGACCGAGCGTTTGGATGCAGGAATGACACCTGTGCGCGAGGCAATCCGCCGACTGATCGCAGAGGGGGCTTTGGACTTTCAGGGAAACCGCCGCGTGTCGGTACCCGAATTGACCGCCGCACATCTGGACGAGCTGATTTACGCTCGAAAAGCCCTTGATTCGAGACTGACAGAGATGGCTTTCAGTCATATCACGGCGTCCGATATCGAAGGGCTGGAGGAGATTGACGCCGCCCTTGATCGCGCCATCGCGGCGGGGGATATCCGTGGCTATCTGGACCTGAACCACCGATTTCATTCGCGGATTTACACGCTGGCCCGCGCTTCGATTCTGACGGACTTGGCAGAGGGGCTTTGGCTTCGTTTCGGGCCGTCGCTCAGGGTGGTGTGCGGACGGGTCGGAACGCAGAATCTGCCGGATCTGCACAAACAGGCTATCGCAGCCTTGCGGCGCGGCGATCCGACCGGGGCTGCGCATGCAATGGAACAGGACGTGGTGCAGGGGATGGAAGTCGTGCGCACGGCACTGTCGACAGGCTGAATCATGGCCGAAGTGGCGTTTGATTCGATTGACATGGCCTGATTTGATCATATTCTGATGGAAGGCCCGAACCGCGGGCGCTTCTTTTCCTCCAGACATATGAGGCTCCCCATGGTCCAGATCACGAATCACATGCCCACCGCTGAATTACAGGCGCTGGATGCCGCCCATCACATGCACCCCTTCACCACGCAAAGCGAGTTGGCGGAGCGCGGTGCCCGCGTCATCACCCGGGCCGAAGGCTCGTTCATTTTCGACAGCGAGGGGAACAAGATCCTTGATGGCATGGCCGGGCTTTGGTGCGTGAACATCGGCTATGGTCGCCAGGAACTGGTCGATGCGGCGACCCGTCAGATGGCCGAACTGCCCTATTACAACACCTTCTTCATGACGACCCATGTGCCCGCGATTGCTCTGTCGGCCAAGCTGGCCGAACTGGCGCCGGACCACCTGAACCATGTGTTCTATTCCTCCTCTGGGTCCGAAGCGAACGATACGAACATTCGCTTGGTGCGGACCTATTGGGCGGAAAAGGGTAAGCCGTCGAAATCCATCATCATCAGCCGAAAGAATGCCTATCACGGCTCGACCCTTGGGGGCGCGTCGCTGGGTGGTATGGGCGGGATGCATGCGCAGGGCGGGTTGCCGATTCCCGACATTTACCACATCGACCAGCCGAACTGGTGGGCCGAAGGAGGCGACACTGATCCTGCGGAATTCGGGTTGGAACGCGCGCGCCAGCTGGAAAAGGCCATTCTGGAGCTGGGCGAAGATCGCGTTGCCGCCTTCATCGCTGAACCCGTTCAGGGCGCGGGCGGCGTTATAGTTCCGCCTGCGACCTACTGGCCGGAAATCCAGCGCATCTGCGACAAATACGAAATCCTGCTGATCGCGGACGAGGTGATTTGCGGTTTTGGGCGCACTGGAAACTGGTTCGGGTCTGAGACCGTCGGCTGGAAGCCCGATATAATGACCATCGCCAAGGGGCTTTCCTCTGGCTACCAGCCGATCGGCGGATCGATCGTGTCGGACGAGATTGCCAAAGTGATCGGCAATTGCGAATTCAACCACGGCTACACTTATCACGCCCACCCCGTCGCCGCCGCCGTCGCGCTGGAAAACCTGCGGATTCTTGACGAAGAAGGCATTGTTACCCGTGTCAGAGACGAAACAGGCCCCTACTTAGCCAAGAAATGGGCGGAGATGGCCGAACACCCTATGGTGGGCGAGGCGCAGATCGTCGGCATGATGGGGTCGCTTGCGCTGACCCCGAACAAGGCCACCCGTGCCGCGTTCAAGGCCGACGCCGGAACCGTGGGCTACCTGTGCCGCGAACGGTGCTTTGCCAACAATCTGGTGATGCGCCATGTCGGGGATCGTATGATCATTTCGCCGCCTCTGACCATGACACTAGAAGAGGTCGATCTGCTGATCGAGCGTGCTTGGAAATCACTGGACGAAGGCATGGCCGAAGCCAAGAAGCAGGGTCTTTGGGAAGAGGGTTGACCCATCCCGCAGGCGAAGGTGCCGGTTACGCCGACACTTTCGTCAGCAGCCCTTTCAGCATTGTTAGACACTGATCCATCTGGTCAAGGCTGACAAATTCGTCGGCCTTGTGCGCCTGTTCTATGCTGCCTGGCCCGCAAACGACCACATCCATTCCGATTTCCTGAAACAATCCGGCCTCGGTGCCGAAGGGCACCACGTCGGCCCCGTTCGCGCCGGTCAGGGCACTTACCAAGTCGCGGGCGGCGTTCGCCTCCATCGGTTCCAGCCCCGCGACCTCTCCGATCACTTCGGTCACGATCTCGGCTTGCGGATGGACCGCGCGCATTTTCGGCAGCAGTTCGCCATCAACATAGTCGCGCAGCGCGGTCTTGACGAAATCTGCATCTCCCGCCTGAACCGGGCGCATTTCCCATTCCAACTCGGCGCGGCTGGCGATCACGTTATGGGCCACGCCGCCGGACAGACGCCCGATATTGATTGTCGTCCAAGGCGGCTGGAATCGAGACTGTTCCGGCGCCAAACTGATCAAATCCTCGCGCAGCGCAATCAGGCGGCTGATATAGGCTACGGCATATTCCACTGCATTCACGCCAGCGTCCGGGTCCGATCCGTGCCCTTCAAGCCCTTGAAAGCTGACAGTGTATTCGCAGCAGCCCTTGTGCCCTTCGATGATCCGCATCGAGGTCGGCTCGCCAATAATAGCGATGCCCGGTTTGATGCCACGCTTCACCAGTTCTGGAACCAGCGCGCGGGCGCCAAGGCAGCCGACTTCTTCGTCATGGGTAAAGCAGAAATGCACGGGGCGTGTCAGGTTGGCGGCGGCAAAGGCGGGGGCCATGGCCAGCGTGCAGGCGATGAAGCCCTTCATGTCGCAAGTGCCGCGCCCGAACAGCTTGCCGTCACCCTCAACCATCTCGAACGGATCGGTCGTCCAGGGTTGCTCGTCCACGGGAACAACATCGGAATGGCCCGACAGGACGATACCGCCGTCGCCATCTGGCCCTAGCGTGGCAAAAATGTTGGCTTTAGACCCTGTTTCATCGTGAAACAGTTCGACCCGCGCGCCAAGTTCGCCCATGAAATGGGCGATATGGACGATCAGTTCCAGATTGCTTTCCGTCGAAACCGTCGGAAAGGCGATCAAATCGCGCAGGTGCTCCTGCGCCGTCTTCAGGTCGGTCATGCAGCGACGATACCGGAAAGCTCGTTTTTGACAAACAGTTGGCGGGGGCGGTCGCAGAACGGCTCTGCCGCACCAGATGCGGTGATCAGCACGGGTTCGGTGATTTCCAGCCCCCATTCTGGCGTCCAGAGGCCGGGCATGAAGTGGAAGCACATGCCGGGTTCCAGCACGGTTTCGTCCACGTCGCGCAAGGAAACGGTGCGTTCGCCCCAGTCGGGCGGGTAGGAAAGGCCAATCGAATAGCCGCAGCGCGCGCCGCGTTCGATGCCCGCGCGTTCCAGCGGACCGGCCAGCGCACGGGAAATGTCGCCCGCCACGTTGCCGGCGCGAGCAGCGTCAAGCCCGGCTTCCAGCCCTTCGATCAGGGCTGATTCGGCGCGCTTTGCCTCGTCCGGCGGGGTGCCCAGCCAGACGGTGCGGCAGAAGGGGGTGTGATAGCGGCGATAGACGCCCGCCAGTTCAAAGAAGGTGCATTGCCCGTTTTCCATGGGTGCGCCATCCCATGTCAGGTGCGGGGCGGATGCATCGCGGCCCGAGGGGCACATCGGCACGATGGCCGGATAATCGCCCCAGTCGCCATCGACGCCGGTCAGCGCATCGCGGTAAATCTCGGCCACCAGATCGGCCTTGCGCAGGCCGGGGCGGGCACGTTCGAATGCGCCATCGACCATCTTTTCGGCGATCCGCGCGGCCTTGCGCATAAACACAAGTTCCTCGTCGGATTTCACGGCACGTTGCCAGTTCACCAGCGCGGTCGCATCCAGCAGCGTGGCGCGGGGCAGTTCCGACACCAGCGTTAGGTGCGCCTTGGCCGAATAATAATAGTTCTCCAGCTCGACACCGACCCGGGCCGCTTCCAGCCCCAGATCGCAAAGAATCTCTGCCAGGTGCTGCATTGGGTGGCGTTCGGTCGATTGCACGTATTCATCGCCATAGGGACGAATGCTGGTTTCGGAAATCCAAGCGGTGCGTCGCGCGCCGTTGGCATCCATGTTGCGGCCCCACCAGATCGGCTCTCCCTCCATGGTCAGGACAACTCCCTGATGCACATAAAAGGTCCAGCCGTCATATCCGGTCAGCCACGCCATGTTGGACGGATCTTCGATAAAGATCGCATCAAGACCACGCTGGGCCATTGCCTGACGCACCTTGGCGATGCGACGGTCATATTCTTGCTGCGAGAACGGGATCGAGGGTGCGCTCATCGAGAATACTCCTGTCGGGTAACTTGACCATCCCCGCATGTTTCAGGGCGCGCGCTCTATCCCAAAACCGAACAAACCTTGGCAGTTTCGCGACATTTTCCCAATCATTGACTGAAAGTGAGGCGGTGCGCGCAAAAAACAGGCAAAGGAACCTTGCCTTCGAATCGACCTCGCCACGCCTTGTGGGTGCGGATTTTTGGACTAATTCGTCCCAAAGAGGCAAAGATCACGCCAGATTCGCAGTCTTTATTCCTGTTTGCCTATTTTCCGTGAGGCGAAATGCCCGTCAATGTCGCTTTCTGCCGGAATGTGCCGCGAACTGGTTGCAAGACCGCCGACAAACCGTTTTAGTTTTGAGCATACAAAGTCAGGAACGTCAGATTCCGACATAAAAACACGGGGAGCCAGTTTTGGCATCAGACTCTACAAACGACGCTTTCGTCGTCTTTGATCGCGTTCAGAAAAGCTACGACGGCGAAACGCTTGTCGTGAAAGATCTTAACCTCTCTTTGCCAAAGGGCGAGTTCCTGACAATGCTCGGGCCGTCGGGGTCGGGCAAGACAACCTGCCTTATGATGCTGGCAGGATTCGAGACAGCCACCCATGGCGAGATATTGCTGGACGGTAAACCCATCAACAACATCCCGCCGCACAAGCGCGGCATCGGCATGGTGTTCCAGAACTACGCGCTGTTCCCGCATATGACGGTGGCAGAGAACCTCGCCTTCCCGCTGGAAGTCCGCAAAATGGGCAAATCCGAGCGGGAGGCCAAGGTGAAGCGTGCGCTGGACATGGTGCAGATGGGCGAATTCGGCGGTCGTCGGCCGGCGCAATTGTCCGGCGGTCAGCAGCAGCGGATCGCTTTGGCGCGGGCGCTGGTGTTCGAACCGGAACTCGTTCTGATGGATGAACCCCTTGGCGCGCTGGACAAGCAGCTGCGTGAACACATGCAGTTCGAAATCACCTCAATCGCGCACAACCTTGGGATCACCACGGTTTACGTGACGCACGACCAGACCGAGGCGCTGACCATGTCGGACCGCGTTGCTGTGTTCGAAGATGGCCGCATTCAACAGCTGGCCCCGCCGGACGAGCTGTATGAAGCGCCGCAAAACTCTTTCGTTGCCCAGTTCATCGGCGAGAACAACACGCTGGAAGGCGTAGTCGAGACGATCTCGAACGGGGAATGCACCGTGCGTGTCGCCGACGGGTCGCTGATCGACGCAAAGCCGGTGAACGTCACGAAACCGGGGGAAAAGACCCTTATCTCGATCCGCCCCGAGCGCGTCGAGATGGGCAAAAGCCGTCTGCACCCCGATGCCCACACATTGAAGGCCGAAGTGCTGGAATTCATCTACATGGGCGATATCTTTAGAACCAGGCTGCGTGTCGCGGGGCGTGACGATTTCGTCATCAAGACCCGTAACGCGCCTGATCAGAAACGCCTCAAGCCCGGCGAGCAAATCGAAATCGGTTGGCTGGCAGAGGATGCGCGCGCGCTCGACGCGTGACACACTGAACAGCCTACCCGCACCGCTGTTGGCGTGGGTAGGCAAGGCAGGGCCGCCGGCCGGAGCGCCTCGTCCGAAATCAAGAAATCCGAGCCACTCAACACTCAGGGAGTTCCATAATGAAACTTAAGAGAACTTTACTCGCCACTTCCGTTCTGACCGTTGCTACGGCAGGCATAGTGGGAGCAGAAAGCCACGGCGGCATGGCCGATTCCATGACCCTAGTGTCCTGGGGCGGTGCATACCAGTCGTCGCAACACAATGCCTATGTCGAACCCTATCTGGCCGCCAATCCCGGCGTGTCCGCAATTTGGGACGAATCCTCGAACGAGGCCGTTGCCAAACTGCGCGCCATGAATGAAGCCGGTAACGTGACCTGGGATCTGGTCGACGTTGTGGCATCCGACGCAATGCGCCTGTGCGACGAAGGCCTGGCGATGGAAATCGACCCCGAAGCTGATCTGGCCGCTGCGCCCGACGGCACTTCGGCCGAGGACGACTTTGGCGATCTGCTGGTCAACGACTGCTTCATCCCGCAAATCGTCTATTCGACCACTTTCGGCTACCGCACCGACTTGGTGGGCGACACCCCGCCGACAGATATCTGCGCCGTGTTCGATCTGGAAAACTATCCCGGCAAGCGTAGCCTGGAAAAGCGTCCGATCAACAACATGGAGTGGGCGCTGCTCTGTGACGGCGTGGCCAAAGAAGAAGTCTACAACGTATTGGAGACCGACGAAGGTCAGGCGCAGGCTCTTGCCAAGCTCGACACCATCAAGGACCAGGTGGTCTGGTGGTCGGCCGGTGCCGATACGCCCCAGCTGCTGGCAGATGGCGAAGTCATCATGGGTTCGACCTATAACGGTCGCCTGTTCAGCCTGATCGAAGAGCAGGACCAGCCCGTCGCCATGTTGTGGGACGCGCAGGTGTTCGACCTTGACGGTTGGATCATTCCCGCCGGTCTGCCCGCTGATCGTCTGGCCCGTGTGAAGGACTTCCTGAAGTTCGCCACCGACACCCAGCGTTTGGCTGACCAAGCGAAATACATCTCCTACGGTCCTGCGCGCGCCTCCTCGGCACCGCTGGTCGGCAAGCACGCCGAACTGGGCATCGAGATGGCACCGCACATGCCGACCGATCCGGCAAACGCCAAGAACACGTTCCTGTATAACTACGAGTTCTGGGCTGACTATCGTGACGATCTGGATGCAAAGTTCCAGACGTGGCTGGCCAAGTAATAGGGGCGATTATCGTCTCTGATCCGGCCGATCCGGCCTGATCGCTCAAAACAGGAGGGGCCCGTGTGGGCCTCTCCACCCCAGCCCCGCCAAGAGGGCGAAAAAGGAACAGGGAACCCCATGTCCGACGCGACCACTGCCGACACTGCAAAGAATCCGTCACGTCCCGAAGCGGTGCTTGCCGCCGACGGCACGCCGCTGAAAAAATCGCTGAACCGCGCCTTGCGCCGTCAGAAAATTCGCGCGCTGATGTTGATTGCGCCGCTTCTGCTTTTCGTTCTGATCAGCTTTGTCGCGCCAATCGGTGACATGCTGTTCCGATCTGTCGAGAACCAGATCGTGAGCGAAACGCTGCCGCGCACCGTTGTCGCTCTAAAAGAATGGGACGAGGCCAGCGGCGAGCCGCCCTCAGAACAGGTGTATCAGGCGCTTTACCGCGATATGTTCATTTCGGTCGAACGCAAGGAACACACGCGCGTTGGGCAGCGTCTGAACTATGAAACTACCGGCATTTCGTCGCTTTTCCGCAAATCCGGGCGCAAGATGGACGATATCGCCGAACCATACGAGGATCTGATCCTTGATGTGGACAAGGGGTGGAAGACACCAGAACGTTGGGCCACGCTTTATGACAGCGCAGGCACGTCGCTGCCGGCCTTCACCTCGGCCTACGAAGCCTTCGTCGAAACCATGACGGAAGACGGCAAAGACCCCGCGACAACGAAACCGTGGGAGATGTTCTACTCCGAACTCTACGATGACATCGCGACTGGCGATGCCGCTGGCTATAACGGGCCGCTGTCTGCCGAACTGGCCGCGGTCACCAATGCCGTGCAGGGATTTGCCGCGCCCTCTTTCGCCGACGCCTTTACCGAGATCGAAGAGGATTGGGCCGATCACGAGGTCTGGGGCACGATCAAGGTCTACGCGCCGCGCTTTACCCCCGGTTACTTCCTGACCTCTATCGACATGCAGCTTGGTCCCGACGGGATCGAGGCGCAGCCTGAAGAAAAACAGATCTACATAACCCTCTTCAAGCGCACGCTGATCATGTCGCTGGTGATCACCGGGTCTTGCATCTTGCTGGGCTATCCGGTGGCCTGGCTGCTGGCGAACTTGCCGATGCGTGTCTCTAATCTTTTGATGATCCTTGTGCTTTTGCCCTTCTGGACCTCGCTTCTGGTGCGGACCTCTGCGTGGAAAGTGCTGCTGCAGCAACAGGGCGTGATCAACGATCTGCTGGTCTGGATCGGGCTTATTTCCGACGAGGGCAGGCTGGTAATGATCAACAACGCCACCGGCACGATCATCGCCATGACCCACATTCTGCTGCCGTTTATGATTCTGCCGCTCTATTCCGTGATGCAGACGATCCCGCCAACCTACCTGCGGGCCGCTAAATCGCTTGGCGCAACCAACTGGACGGCGTTCTGGCGCGTGTATTTCCCGCAATCGGTGCCGGGCATCGGCGCGGGGTCGATCCTCGTGTTCATCCTGTCCATCGGCTACTATATCACCCCGGAAATCGTGGGCGGCACCAAGGGTGTCTTCATCTCGAACCGGATCGCGTATCACATCTCCAGCTCGCTCAATTGGGGTCTCGCGGCCGCTCTTGGTTCGATCCTGCTGGCGGTCGTGCTGCTCCTCTATTGGGCCTATGACAAGATCGTGGGCATCGACAACGTGAAGCTGGGATAAAATAACATGAGCCAACTTCCCCCCTATGCCACCGTCGGCCAACGTGCCTGGTATTACGGTTTCCGTGTGATCTGCGCGTTTATCTTCTTCTTCTTGATTGCGCCGATCCTTGTAATCATCCCGCTATCCTTCAACGCCGAGAACTTCTTTACCTACACGCCGGGAATGTTGCGCCTCGATCCAGAGGCGTATTCCTTGAAACACTACCGTGACTTCCTGACCAACCCAGAATGGACGAGCGCGGTGTGGAACTCGGTGCGGATTGCACCCATGGCCACGCTGCTATCCGTGTCACTGGGCACGCTGGCGGCCGTTGGCCTGTCGCAATCCCACGTTCCGGGGCGGCGGGCAATCATGGCGATCCTGATTTCGCCGATGATCGTGCCGCTGATCATCTCGGCCACGGGGATGTATTTCTTCTACTCGAAGATCAACATCGTCGGCACCTATTGGGGCGTGGTTCTGGCCCATACCGTGTTGGGCATTCCCTTTGTCATCATCACGGTGACGGCGACGCTGGTTGGTTTTGACAAATCCCTGACCCGCGCCGCGGCGAACATGGGGGCGGATCCGGTCACAACCTTCTTCCGCGTGCAGATGCCGCTGATCCTGCCGGGTGTGATTTCGGGGGGCCTGTTTGCGTTTATCACCTCGTTCGACGAGGTGGTCGTGGTGCTGTTCATTGGTTCTGCCGAATTGCAGACCTTGCCTTGGCAAATGTTCACCGGCCTGCGCGAGCAGATTTCGCCCACCATCCTGGCAGCCGCAACGATCCTTGTTGCGATCTCGATCGGCTTGCTGACCACGGTCGAAATCCTGCGCCGCCGCTCTGAACGCCTGCGCGGGATGAGCCCCGGTTGATGGACCTGCTGGACAAGACCTGCGTCGTCACAGGTGGCGCGCAGGGCATCGGACGGGCATTGGTGCAAGCATTGAAGGCGCGAGGCGCGCGTGTCGCCTCCGCCGATGTGATTGCCACCGATGTGCCCGAGGCCGATCTGGCCCTGACCTGCGACGTATCCGACCGCGATCAGGTCACCGCCATGCTGCTGCATGTCGAGCGGGAATTGGGGCCGATCAACCTGATGTGTTCCAATGCCGGTATCGGTGGCGCCTTTGACGAGACATATGAAAATATCGCCTTTGCCGATGTCGAGGATTGGAGCCGCGCTTGGGGTGTGAATGTCATGGCCCATGTCCATGCAGCGCATTTCCTAATCCCGCGGATGAAAGCGCGCGGGGGCGGATATTTCCTGCACACCGTGTCTGCCGCCGGCCTGCTGAGCCAGATCGGATCCAGTGTCTATTCCACCACGAAACACGCTGCCATCGGCTTTGCCGAAAGCCTTGCTATCGGCCATCGCGACGATGGTATCCGCGTGTCTGTCCTGTGCCCGCAAGGGGTGGCGACCCCGATGCTGGAAGGGATGCCCGAAGGCCCGCAAGCCGGTGACGGGCTGCTGACCCCCGAAGCCGTGGCGGAGACTGCACTGAAAGGGATCGACGAAGAGCGATTCCTGATCTTGCCACACCCGCAGGTCGCCGATTACATGCGCATGAAGCTGGACAACTACGACCGTTGGCTGGGCGGAATGGCCAAGCTGCAACGGCAGTTCAAACCCTCCTGACCGCAGTGCCGACCGACGGTTCGGGAGCCTCCGGCGGGAGTATTTTTGGCAAAATGAAAGCAGGACCGCGCATGAGCGACGAGATCGACCACAAGACGAAAATGCAGGAAATGCAAAAGGCCCAGAACGCCAAGGTGGCAGAGGCCGTTGACCCGGATCGCGGGTTGATCCTGGTGCATACCGGCAATGGGAAGGGCAAAAGCTCCTCTGCGTTCGGTGTGCTGGTGCGTGCGCTTGGCTGGAAGCAGACCGTTGGCGTGGTGCAGTTCATCAAGGGCAAGTGGATCACCGGTGAGCGGCAGTTTTTCGAACGACTGGGCGGTGTCGATTGGCACACCATGGGCGAGGGTTTCACTTGGGACACGCAGGACCGCGACCGTGACATCGCCGCCGCCAAGGCGGCCTTCGGCAAGGCGCGCGAGATGATGGAAAGCGGAAATTATGACGTGATCCTGCTGGACGAGATCAACATCGCGCTGCGTTACGATTATCTGACCGCGGAAGAGGTTATCGAGGGGCTGAAGGCTCGCGACAAACGCACTGGCGTGATCCTGACGGGCCGCGACGCGCCCGAAGCGCTGATCGGCTATGCCGATCTGGTGTCGGACATGACCGAGGTAAAACACCCCTACAAGGCTGGCATCAAGGCGCAGCGTGGGGTTGATTTCTAAGTCCGTAATATAAATGCGCCCGCCGGGAGAGGGCGGGCGCAAAAAGTCTCTAATACGGCGTAACTCAGGCGCGGACGAGCGCCTCGTAAGCTTCGGAAATTTCACGGGTCAGGGTGCCGACCTCGAACGTGTAGTCACCGATCTGGCCTACCGGGGTCACCTCTGCGGCGGACCCGGTCAGCCAGCACTGTTCGAACCCTTCCATTTCCTCGGGCATGATGTGGCGTTCGTGAACGGTCACGCCGCGTTCTTTCAGCATCTCGATCACGGTCTGGCGGGTCAGCCCGTTCAGGATTGCGTCGGGGATCGGGGTGTGGACTTCGCCATCCTTGACGAAGAACACATTGGCACCGGTCGCTTCGGCCACGTAACCGCGGTAATCCATGAACAGAGCGTCGGAACAGCCTTTCGCCTCTGCCGCGTGTTTCGACATGGTGCAGATCATGTACAGACCGGCGGCCTTGGCCGAGGTGGGGATGGTTTCCGGCGAAGGGCGCTTCCACTTGGCGATGTCCAGCTTGACACCTTTCATCTTGGCGTCGCCGTAGTAGTTGCCCCATTCCCATGCTGCCACGGCCATGCGGACCGGGTTACGCGAAGAGGCGACGCCCATATCCTCGCCCGCGCCGCGCCATGCAACCACGCGCACGTAGGCATTATGCAGGTTGTTGGCAACCAGCACAGCGCGTTTCGCGGCCTCAATTTCGTCCACGGTGTAGGGGATCGGCATATCCAGCATCTGACCCGAGCGAAGCAGCCGTTCGGAATGCTTGCGCGACAGGAAAATCTTGCCGTCGTAGCAACGCTCGCCCTCGAACACCGAGGACGCATAGTGCAGCGCGTGGGTCAGCACATGGACATTGGCATCACGCCAATCGACCAGTTCGCCATCCATCCAGATCTTGCCGTCGCGGTCATCATATCCGGCCATGCCCATCTCCTTCTTCGTCGCTTGAATGTTGTATCTTTGCGAATCTTGCGCCAGAAATGTCCGAAACGGACATAATGTTGCGCTAAAACTGACTTTCGCTATCAGTTGGCGCTTGGAGTGTCAACAAACCTGACTTAAACTGCACATAAGAACGGCGATTTGTGAACGAAAGAGGGGCGAAATGGCAGACGCAAGCAGTGGTGAGAACCTCCTTTTTCTGACGGATGAACAGTTGCGGCAGGGGAACGAGGCGATGTTTTTTGCCTATCGGGGTTTCACTGCCGATCCAGACCGTATCCTTGCCGGAATGGCCTATGGGCGCGCACATCACCGCGCGATTCACTTCATCAACCGTGCGCCTGGCACCACCGTCAACAACCTGCTGGCGATCCTTGGTGTTACAAAGCAATCGCTGAACCGTGTGTTGCGCAGTTTGATCGAGGATGGTCTCGTCGAAAGCCGGGTGGGAGTGGCCGACAAACGCGAACGTCACCTTTACCTGACCGAGGACGGAGAGGCGCTGGAGCGCAAGCTGTCTGATGCGCAGCGGGCGCGGATGCGTTCGGCCTTTCGCACCGCTGGCCCGCAGGCCGTGGCAGGCTTCCGGCAGGTGCTGGAGGCAATGATGGACCCGGAAATGCGCCGCTGTTACCAAGCGCTGAAGGAGACGAGTTGATGACCACCGCGCCAGATGCGCACCTTCTGATCGTTGACGATGACGAGAGGATTCGCACGCTTCTACGCAAGTTCCTGGTGCGTCATGGTTTCCTTGTGTCGGTTGCGCGCGACGCGGCCCATGCGCGGCGAATCCTGTCGGGGCTGGAATTCGACCTGATCGTGATGGACGTGATGATGTTGGGCGAGGACGGGGTGAGTTTGACCCGATCCCTGCGCGAAACCATGTCTACGCCGATTTTGTTGCTGACCGCGCGGGGCGAAACCGATGACCGCATCGCGGGGTTCGAGGCTGGGGCGGATGACTATCTGCCCAAGCCGTTCGAGCCGAAAGAGCTGCTGCTGCGGATCAATGCGATCCTGCGCCGGATGCCCGAGCCTGTGCCGGTCAGCGAAGCCCCCAAGGTGCTTTCGCTTGGTTCGTTCCGCTATGATATCGAGCGGGCAGAGCTGTGGCAGGGCGACGAGATGGTGCGCTTGACCGCGACAGAAAACCAGCTGATGCGCATTTTCGCCGCCCGCCCCGCGGAGCCGGTGACGCGCACAGAACTGGTCGAGGATCTGGGCCGTGGCGGCGAGGCAGGACAAGCGCAGGAACGCGCCGTTGACGTACAAATCACCCGTCTGCGCCGCAAGATCGAGGCCGACCCAAAACAGCCCCGTTACCTGCAAACGGTGCGCGGTGCGGGCTATATGCTTGCCCCGGATTGACCCTGTTTCAGCGAAAGCAGGCTCTTTTTCGCGCGCAACAAGAATTTGTCGCACAATGAAAGGACGGTTGAAATGACCACCGCGCTTTTTTCGCATGATGACTGTCTGAATCACGTCACGCCGCCCGGCCATCCAGAACAAGTTGCACGCTTGGGGGCGGTCCTCTCGCAGTTGGAAGGGCTGGACCTGGACCGTCGCGCAGCGCCCTTGGCTGAGGATGCGCTAATCCTGCTGTGTCATCCGCAGTCCTATCTGGACCGGATCATTGCTGCGGAACCTGCCGAGGGAACCGTGGCGCTGGATGCCGATACGCATATGTCCGCCGGTTCGGTTCAGGCGGCGCGGCGCGCCGTGGGCGGGGCCGCGGCGGCGGTGGATGCCGTGATGGCAGGAGCGGTGGATAACGCCTTTGTCGCGACCCGCCCACCGGGCCATCACGCCGAAACAGAGACGCAAATGGGGTTTTGCCTGTTCGGCAACGTCGCTATCGCCGCGCGTCATGCGATGCAGGCGCGTGGTTTGACCCGTGTCGCCGTGGTTGATTTCGACGTGCATCATGGCAATGGCACCCAGGACTTGCTGTGGAACGAGGCGCGGGCGCTGTTCTTTTCGTCCCATCAATCGCCGCTTTGGCCCGGAACCGGCGCGGAAAGCGAGACGGGCGCGTATGGTCAGGTTCACAACATCCCGCTGGAGCCGCGGTCAGGATCGGCCACCATGCGCAAAGCCTATGAAACCCGCGTGTTCCCCTTGATCAGAGACTACAATCCGCAGCTGATCCTAGTGTCGGCAGGGTTTGATGCACACCTGTCCGATCCGCTGGCGGAATTGCGCTGGTCCACCGAGGATTATCAATGGATCACCGAAAACTTGCTGGAAATCGCGGCCGAATGTTGTGACGGGCGGCTCGTCTCCTGCCTGGAAGGTGGCTATGATCTGACCGCTTTGGGCGAGGCGGCCCGCGCCCATGTGAAGGCGCTTGTCGGTTCGTCTTGAAAAATCAGACTTGCCGCAAACCTTCCAAAAGGCCGCTTGCCATGCGTTCGGCCAGTTTGATCCGGCGATCCGGCAGCGCCTTGGCTTCGACACGCACCAGTGTTTCGAAACCAAGGAAGAAGGGGAGGGCCAAACGGGCCTCTTCCGGCTCTAACGCGGCGGTAAAAGCCTCGACTGCGGCGCCATCCATGCCAAAGCGGCGGGTCCGCGAAGGCACCATGCCACGGCGTGCCATGTGGGTCAGCGCGCGGGCGCGATCCTTGTAGATGGGCAAGCGGCCTGACCCGCCCAGATCGAAACCGGTCAACACCCCATCCTGATGGAACAAATTGTTCAGGTGAAAATCACCGTGGCTGATCGCACGACGCCACTGCATGTCCCGCATCAAGCCCGCCAGCCGATGCATTTCATTCAGAATGCCCAGTTCGATTTCGCGCAGATGGTCAAAGGGTTGGGTCGCACTGGTTTGGGTCGCGCGGTTCAGCCAGTGGTCCAGGTTGGACTCCATCGGTTTGAGCGTGGGGGCGCAATAGGCCGTCAGCCAACCGGCGGCGCGGCGAATCAGGTCGACACGCAGCGCCCGCGCCTGAATCGTGCGCGAGTATTCCAGCAAGAGGCGCCCAGCCTCGCGCTCCATCACGATCAGCCCCTGTTCGGTCGCTTGGGCAAGGGGCAGAACCGTCCGGAAGGGACCGTCGTTCATATAGGCATTGGCGCGCACCATCTCGCGCCATTCCTTCGCGGCTTGGGCCGCGCCATCCTCGTGCATCAGCAAGCGGAACACCACCTGCTGCCCGGCGAATTCCCCGGCAAAGATAGCGCGGTTTCCGGGCACGACGCGCAGAACCTCGTGAACTGCGGCGCCGCAAAGAACAGGATCGCGCGACAGGATATCCTCCAGCCGGGTGGCCGCGTCGGATTGGGCGATGGCCTTGTCGATATCCTGTTGTTTCATGCCTGCTCTTCGCTATGGGCGCGCGGCAAGACTCGCCTGCCGGTGCCGATCCGTCAACCGAATTGAACCCGCCCCGATGCGGGGCTAAGGTGGCAGGTGAATGCAGGCGACAGGACGTGACCAATGACCGATACCCCGATCGAGGAAATGAGCTTTGAGGATGCGATGCGCGCGCTTGAACAGGTCGTGGGCCAGTTGGAGCGCGGCGATGTCCCGCTGGAGCAATCCATCACCCTTTATGAACGCGGTGCGGCGCTGAAGGCCCGCTGCGAGGCAAAGCTGAAAGAAGCCGAGGAAAAAGTCGCCGCGATCACGCTGGATGCAGACGGAAACCCCGCAGGGCTGAAGCCGGTCGAGGGGCTGTAACGTGACGCTGAGGGAGATGTCAGAGCAGCGCAAACAGGCGCTGGCGGCGGAATTCGAACTGACCTCTTTTCCCGATGCCTTGAAGCATGCGCAGGACGTTATCGTCGCGCAGGATGATGCCGTTTTCCGCGCGCAGGCCCACGCCAGCAACCCGCCGCTGATCGCTGCCATGCGCTATGCGGTGCGGGGCGGCAAAGGGATGCGGGCGTTCTTGGTGTTGGAGAGCGGGCGCATCAACGGGCTGACCAGTGCGCGCACCGGATTGTCGGCGCTGGCGGTTGAATACATGCACGCCTATTCGCTGATTCATGACGATCTGCCCTGTATGGATGACGATGACATGCGCCGGGGCTGCCCGACCGTCCACAGGAAATGGAACGAACACACTGCCGTTCTGGCAGGCGATGCCCTGCAACCGCTGGCCTTTGACCTGTTGTGCGATCCCTGCATCGGCGATGCGCGGATCGGGTTGAAACTGGTGCGCGGGCTGGCGCGTGCCGCTGGGCATCAGGGCATGGTCGGCGGGCAGATGATGGATATCGCCGCCGAAACCCGCGACACGCCATATTCCCTGGATCAGATTATCGCGGTGCAGCAGGGCAAGACTGGTGCGCTGATCAAGTGGTCCGCGACGGCCGGTGCAGTGATTGCCGATGCCGCCGAGGATGAATTCAACGCGCTTGACCTCTATGGCGAAAAGCTGGGCCTTGCCTTTCAAATCTGGGACGATGTGCTGGATATCGAAGGCGATGCACAGGCGATGGGCAAGGCCGTTGGCAAGGATGCGGCGCGCGGCAAGGCCACCTTTGTTAGCCATCTGGGTCTGGACGGGGCAAAGCGCCGCGCGCGTGATTTGGTGACAGAAGCCAGCGACGCGCTAAATATCTTTGGCGACAAGGCTGAAACCTTGCGGCAGGCGGCCCGCTTCGTTATCTCGCGCGACAGCTAAACCCGCACCCGATGGGAGGGCGCCATGAGCGAAAGACCCAGCACACCGCTTCTTGATACGGTGAACGTGCCCGCCGATATGAAGCGGCTGACTGATGCGCAGTTGCACCAGCTGGCGCAGGAACTGCGGGCTGAAACCATTTCGGTCGTGTCCGAAACCGGTGGCCACCTTGGCGCCGGGTTGGGTGTTGTTGAGCTGACCGTGGCGCTGCATGCCGTGTTCGACACCCCCAAGGACAAGCTGATCTGGGACGTATCGCACCAGTCCTATCCGCATAAAATCCTGACCGGGCGGCGTGACCGCATCCGCACCCTGCGCCAAAAGGGCGGGCTGTCGGGGTTCACCAAGCGTTCGGAATCGCCCTATGACCCGTTCGGTGCGGCGCATAGCTCTACCTCGATTTCCGCGGCCTTGGGTTTTTCCGTGGCGCGTGATCTGGGCGGCACTGCGCCCGGCGGGCTGGGCGACGCGATTGCCGTGATCGGTGACGGGTCGATGTCCGCCGGCATGGCGTTCGAGGCGATGAATAACGCGGGCCATCTGGGCAAACGCCTGTTCGTGATCCTGAATGATAACGAGATGTCGATCGCGCCCCCCGTTGGCGCGCTGTCGTCCTATCTGTCGCGGCTTTACGCGGGCGAGCCGTTTCAAGAGCTGAAAGCCGCCGCCAAGGGCGCCGTGTCCCTGCTGCCGCCGCCGTTCCGTGAAGGGGCCAAGCGCGCCAAGGACATGCTGAAGGGCATGACCGTCGGCGGCACCATGTTCGAGGCGCTTGGCTTTTCCTATCTTGGCCCCATAGATGGGCATGACCTTGACCAATTGCTGCCCGTACTGCGCACCGTTCAGGCGCGTGCGAATGGGCCGATGCTGATCCATGTGCTGACAAAAAAGGGCAAGGGTTACGCCCCGGCCGAGGCGGCGCGCGACAAGGGTCATGCCACCGCCAAGTTCAACGTGCTGACTGGCGAGCAGAAGAAAGCGCCGTCCAACGCGCCCTCCTATACCTCGGTTTTCGCTGATGCCCTTCTGGATCACGCCGCCGAAGACAGCCGGATTTGCGCCATCACCGCCGCCATGCCCGATGGCACCGGGCTGAACCTGTTTGCCGAACGCTACCCCTCGCGGCTGTTCGATGTGGGGATTGCTGAACAACACGCCGTGACCTTTTCCGCCGGGCTTGCCGCAGGCGGGCTGCGGCCGTTCTGCGCGCTTTATTCCACTTTCCTGCAACGCGGGTATGACCAGGTGGTGCATGATGTGGCGATCCAGCGCCTGCCGGTGCGTTTTGCCATAGACCGCGCCGGGCTGGTGGGGGCCGATGGGGCGACCCATGCGGGGGCCTTCGACACCGCCTTCATGGCGAACCTGCCGGGCATGGTGGTCATGGCCGCCGCGGACGAGGCCGAATTGAAGCACATGGTCGCCACCGCCGTCGCCCATGACGAGGGGCCGATCGCCTTCCGCTATCCGCGCGGTGAAGGCACCGGCGTCGATATGCCCGAACGCGGCGAGGTTCTGGAAATCGGCAAGGGGCGGATGATCCGTAAAGGCTCTAACGTGGCGATTCTGTCCTTTGGCACCCGCCTGTCCGAGGTGATGACCGCTTGCGAGTCTTTGGACGCCAAGGGGATCTGCCCCACCGTGGCCGATGCCCGTTTTGCCAAACCGCTTGACCGCGACCTGATCCTTGAACTTGCCGCTGAACACGAGGCGCTGATCACGATTGAAGAGGGCGCAGTGGGCGGTTTCGGCAGCCATGTCGCGCAATTGCTGGCAGACGAGGCCGTGTTCGACACCGGCCTGAAATTCCGCTCCATGGTCCTGCCTGACATCTTCATCGACCAATCCAGCCCCGCCGATATGTATGCCACCGCCGGCCTGAACGCCGAGGATATCGAAGCCAAGGTGCTAGATGTCATGGGCGTTGCCAGCATTGGCAAGACGGGTTGATCTTGCGCGCATAGGGGGTAACAGTTGGCGTGAAACAACAGTGAGTTGCCCATGCCGATCCCCGATTACCAGACCCTGATGCGCCCGGTTTTGGCCGCTTTCCGGCAAGGCCCGCGCAAGGTGCAGGACATTCTGCCAGAACTGATTGCCGAATTCAGCCTGACGCGGGAAGAGGCAGAGGAATTGATTCCCAGCGGTAAATAAACCCTCGTCGCCAACCGCGCCCATTGGGCACGCACTTACCTGTCCAAGGCCGGCTTGCTCACCTCTCGGAAACGGGGCGTTCACCAGATTACCGATTTGGGCCGCAAGGCGCTGGCCGATCACCCGGACAGGATCGACAACTCGGTTCTCAAGGCATTCGGTGACTTCGAGAGTTGGCGCATTTCCTCGACACCTTCTACAAATTCAGACCCTATTCCGGCTTTAAATGGCTCTGACACCGAAACGCCCGAGGACCAGATCGATACTCTGGCCCGTCGCATTCACGACCTTCTGGCGGCGGAACTGCTGGAGGCTGTGCTAGGCCATCACTCCCGCCCGGTTCGAACAGCTTATCGTCGATCTGCTGATTGCCATGGGCTATGGCGGTGGCGATCCGGCGATGGGGCGGCAGATTGGTCGTTCGGGTGATGGCGGCATTGACGGGGTCATCAACGAGGACGCGTTGGGACTTGATGCGGTCTATATCCAAGCCAAGCGGTATGCGCCCGAAAACAAGGTTGGCCGCCCCGCCTTGCAGGCTTTTGTTGGCTCGCTCACGGGCGAGGGCGCGTCCAAGGCTGTGTTCGTCACCACCTCGGATTTTTCGACCGAGGCAAAGGGTTACGTCGAAAAGGTCCAGCAGCGCATCGTGCTGATCAACGGCGATCGTTTGGCGCGGCTGATGATCCAGAATGGGGTCGGGGTGCGGGTGCGGCGCAGCTATCATATCTCCTCGGTGGACGAGGATTATTTCGCTGACATCTAGACCAGCCAGACCGCCAGCCCGGCCAAGGTGCCGGTAAAGGCGAACCCCGCCAGCACGAATAGCCCATCGCGCGCCAGTATCCGGACCGAGAACAACGATATCGCGAAAGCGCCGGTCGAGGTGACGAAGGGCAGGATTTCCAGCAGCGGCAGCACCGCGCAAATGGCCAGTGCGATCAAAAGCGGAATCAGCTTCAGCGGCCAGCGTGTCAGCCAGCCAAGGCGGCGATGCGTATGTCGGTCAATCCAGGCGGCTGGCTTGCGAATCCAGCCCACCGATTTCGACAGGCGATGACCTGGCACCTGCCTGCGCAGCAAAAACTCCGGCAGCCAAATATGACGTTTTCCCACCATGGATTGCACCACGGTCAGCGACATGATGATCGTACCAATGGTGGGCACGCCGGGAATGCCTGACAGGGGCGAGACAAGCAACAAAGCTGGCACCAACAGCAGCGGCGCAAAGGAAGTCTCGCCCAACTCGTGCAGAATTTGACGAACGGTCACGGTCTGCCGCTCTGCCGCGCGGTCCAGTGAATCGAGTATGCTGGAAAGATGTGCGGGGGCCGGACGTTCTGTCATGCTTTGGCTCATCTTTCGGTCAAATCAGTCTCTATTCCAGTGCAATCAGGGCATTCAGCCCCTCGCGATAGGTCGGATAGCGCAGCGAAACAGCCAGGTCCTCCTTGATCCGGTCATTCCGCACGCGCTTGAATTCAGCATAGAAACTCCGCGCCATGGGGCTAAGTTCCGCTTGGCCGAATGGAACCTCCGGCGGGATCGGCAAGCCAAGCAGTTTGGCGGCATAGGCGATCACGTCCTGCGGCGGGGCGGGGTCGTCGTCGCAGACATTATAGGCCGTTCCGGGGTTCGGGGCGTGCATCGAGGCATGTAGAACCTGCGCAATATCCTCGACATGAGTGCGCGAAAACACCTGACCCTCTTTGATGATCCGCCGCGCGGTTCCGTTGCGCACCTTGGCAAAGGGACCACGCCCGGGGCCGTAAATGCCTGCCAGCCGGAAAATATGCAGCGGCAGATTTGTGTCTTGCCATGCTGCTTCAGCCGCGACGCGGGCTTTCCCGCGCTTTGTGGAAGGGGTCAGGGGCGTATTCTCATTCACCCACTCGCCGCCGTGATCGCCATAGACACCCGTGGTGGAAAGGTAGCCGACCCATTCAGGCGTCATTCGCGCCAGTGCTGCGCCGTATTCGGCCAGAACCGGATCGCCATTTTCATCCGGTCCGGCGGACACAAGAATATGGCTGGCAGAGGCGAATTCAGTCGGAATAGGGTCTTTCCATAGCAGGGGGGTGATACCCTCTGCCCGCAGTGCGCCGGCCTTGTCTGCGTTACGGGTGGTGCCCAAAATAGCCCATTCCGGACCAAGCCGACGGGCCAGTTCGCGGGCGGTATATCCATGCCCGAAAGAGATCAGTTTTTTATCCATATGGCACAATTGGTTGCGCCGTCGCCAAGATCAAGTGTTACAAAAATTGTTTTACGCTTCAGTCTTTGTAACATATAACATGTGCAGCGAACGGGAGGAGATCCAATTTATAGCCAAGGTCTGATCGGTGCTGACGGCAGCACCGCCGAAACGCAGGAATTTCTGGATCGGTTCCAGACGCGCATCGACGCCGAGGAAAAAATCGAGCCCAACGACGCCATGCCCGAGGGCTATCGCCGCACGCTCGTCCGCCAGATCGGCCAGCACGCGCATAGCGAAATCGTCGGGATGCTGCCCGAGGGCAATTGGATCACCCGCGCGCCCAGCTTGCGTCGAAAGGCCGCTTTGCTGGCCAAGGTGCAGGACGAGGGCGGGCACGGTCTTTACCTTTATTCCGCGGCTGAAACGCTGGGTGTGTCGCGCGAGCAAATGACCGAGGAATTGCTGTCCGGCAAGGCAAAGTATTCGTCGATCTTCAACTATCCGACCCTGTCCTGGGCTGACATTGGCATGATCGGCTGGCTGGTGGATGGTGCTGCGATCATGAACCAGATTCCGCTGTGCCGTTGTTCCTTTGGACCTTATGCCCGTGCGATGATCCGTGTCTGTAAGGAGGAATCGTTCCACCAGCGGCAGGGGTACGAGATTGTCATGACGCTGGCCCAAGGCAGCCCCGAGCAAAAGGAAATGGCGCAGGACAGTCTGAACCGTTGGTGGTGGCCTTCGATCATGATGTTCGGCCCGCATGACGCGGACAGCCAGCACTCGGACCAGTCAATGGCGTGGAAGATCAAGCGCTTTACGAATGACGAGCTGCGCCAGAAATTCATCGACGCAACCGTGCCGCAGGCCGAATACCTTGGCCTGACCATTCCTGATCCCGATCTGAAATGGAACGAGGAAAAGGGCGGTTACGATCATGGTGTGATCGACTGGGACGAGTTCTGGCGCGTGGTCAAAGGGCATGGCCCGATGGCGCGCGACCGTGTGGCCGCCCGCAAGAAGGCGTGGGACGATGGTGCCTGGGTTCGTGAGGCCGCACTGGCCCATGCCGAGAAACGCCGCGCGCGAAAGATTGCAGTGGAATAGAGAATGATCAGGCGGAATGCGAGGGGCCAGCCCCTCGCGCTCCCCGGAGTATTTTCAGCAAAATGAAGGAGAGGGCGATGTCGCAAGAGACTCCGCTTTGGGAAGTTTTCATCCGGCCCCGCAACGGGCTGAGCCACAAGCATGTCGGCTCTATCCACGCGGCGGACGAGGTATTGGCCTTGCAGGCGGCGCGTGACGTTTACACGCGGCGCGGCGAGGGAACGTCGATTTGGGTCGTGCCCTCGGCTGCGATTACTGCCAGCGATCCCGATCAGCAGGCCGAAAATTTCGAGCCGACCGCCGACAAGATATATCGCCACCCGACGTTCTACGAAATTCCCGACGAAGTGGGGCATATGTGATGGCCGTGCATGACGCGATTCTGGAGGTTGCCGACGATTGCTTGGTGCTTGGCCACCGGCTGAGCGAATGGTGCGGCCATGCCCCGATGCTGGAGGAGGACTTGGCCTTGCCCAACATGGCGCTGGACCTGATCGGCACGGCGCGGGTCCTGTATGACCGGGCGGGCGCTTTGGAAGGCAAGGGCCGGTCCGAGGATGATATGGCTTATCTGCGCGATGAGCGGGAGTATCGCAATTGCCTGCTGGTCGAGCGTCCCAATGGCGATTTCGCGCAGACCATGCTGCGCCAGTTGTTTTTTGCCGCCTTCATGCATCCCTTTTGGCAGGCTGCGCAGTCCAGCAAGGACGAGGTGATTGCTGGTGTTGCGGGCAAGGCCGTCAAGGAGTTGGCCTATCATATCCGTCACGCGGGTGAATGGGTGGTTCGGCTGGGCGACGGGACCGAGGAAAGCGCCGTACGGATGCAGGCGGCGTTGCTGGCGCTGTCGATCTATGTCGAGGAGTTGTTCGAAAGTTCGCCCGCCGCGCAGGAGGCAGAGGCCGCTGGCATCCTGCCTGAACGCGCTGCCATGCGCGCCGCCTTTGACGCGACCATCGCCGAGGTGTTCACTCAAGCCGGGCTGGACATGCCCGAGGTGACCTTTCCCCAAACCGGTGGCCGCACTGGCCTGCATGGCGAGGGGCTTGGCCATATGCTGGCCGAAATGCAGTCGGTTCACCGCAGCTGTCCCGGCGTGACATGGTAAGCGCTGAAACCCTGACACAAAAGGCCGCGTGGAATGCCGCAGCTGCGGTCCCTGACCCCGAGGTGCCCTGCGTCACTGTGGCCGATCTGGGCATATTGCGCTGGATCAGGGTCGTAAATGGCATGGCGGTTGCAGGTGTCACCCCCACTTATTCGGGTTGTCCCGCGACACTTGCGATCGAGATGAGCATCGAGGCCGCACTGCGTGACGCCGGTTTCGATGTAAGGATCGAACGTGTTCTGACCCCTGCCTGGACCACCGACTGGATCACCGAGGAAGGGCGCGAAAAGCTGCGCGCTTACGGCATCGCCCCGCCCGAAGAGGCGACGGGATCGGTTCGTGCCCTGTTCGGGGAAACCACCGTCACTTGCCCGAAATGCGACAGTACAGACACTGAAAAACTCTCGGAATTCGGATCGACAGCTTGCAAGGCACATTACCGTTGCCGCGCCTGCGCCGAACCGTTCGACTATTTCAAATGCATCTGAAGGAGCGCCCATGTTCCGCGACCTTACCATCACCGACATTCGACCCGAAGGCAGCGATGCCGTACGCATCACCTTTGACACGCCCGAAGACATCGACTGGAAGCCGGGGCAATACCTGACCCTGCGCAGCACGATCGACGGGCAGGATATCCGCCGTTCCTATTCCATCGCCTCTTTCCCGGATCAGCCGCTTTGCGTCGGGGTGAAGCGGGTCGATGGCGGGGCGTTTTCCACCTTTGCGCAGTCTCTAACCCGTGGAAAATCCGTGCAGGTCATGCAGCCCGAGGGGCGGTTTTGCCCACGCGGTGAACAGACCCTTTTGCTGGTGGCTGCGGGGTCTGGCATCACGCCGATGATCTCTATCGCGGCAGAGGCGCTGGAGCGCGGGGCCGAGGTGACGCTTGTGTACGGCAATCGGAACTCTGGCTCGATCATGTTCAAGGATACGCTGGACGCGCTGAAAGACCGCTATATGGGCCAGTTCAACCTGATCCATATCCTCAGCCGTGAGCCGCAGGATGTCGAATTGCTGAATGGCCGCGTTTCAGGCGAGAAACTGCAACGCCTTGCCCGCGCCGGTGCGGTCGATCTGAACGCCGAAGGGGTATACCTTTGCGGACCCGGCGCGATGATCGACGACGTGGCCGTGATGCTTACGGGCGAGGGCGTGCCAGAAACCCGCATCCATCACGAACGCTTCTTCATGGAGGGCGAGGCACCCCGTGCGCCCTCGGTCGCCGCGCAAGAGGCCGCTGAGAAAGGCGCGCAGGTCGAGGTCGTGTTGGACGGCACCCGCCGCGTTTTCAACGTGGAAGAGGACGACGAAAACGTGTTGGACGCTGCCGCGCGGCAGGGTCTGGAATTACCCTATTCCTGCAAGGGCGGCATGTGCTGCACCTGCCGCTGCAAAGTGGCCGAGGGCGGCGCGGAAATGGCTGTGAATTACTCGCTGGAGCCATGGGAGTTGGAACAGGGCTTTACTCTCGCCTGTCAGACCCGTCCAACCACTGAAAAGCTGGTGCTGGATTTCGACGCCGCATGATTTTGGCGCTGCATGAACGCTTGTCAAACCGGACCTGCGTCGCAAACGGGTCCGGTTGTTGCTTTGTTCAGGTGATGCTCCACAGTTGGAACAGCAGCCCGGTTGCAAAGGCGCCGGACAGGGACAGCGCGATATACAGCGCAAAGACCTGCGGCCGTGCCAGCGCCCAGACCGCCATCGCCGCCGGGACCGAAGTGACCCCGCCCGCGACAAGGAAAGCCATGCCTGCGCCGGGTGCCATGCCTTGTTCGATCAGCCCACCGACAAGGGGCAGCGCGGCATAGCCGTTCAGATAGGCGGGCACGCCCACCAGCGTCGCCATGGCAATCGGGCCAAGCCCCTCGCCACCAAGGACCGATGTCACGGTTTCCGCAGGTATCCACGCCAGCATCAGGCTTTCGATCACGAAGGCCAGCGTCAGCCATTTGGCCAGGAACAGGGTCGTGGTCCACGCGGTCTTGGCAAATTTTTCGCGCCGTTCGGCTTCGTGCCAGAATTTCCAGATAACGGGTTTGGGCGCGCGCACCTTGGATCCACCGCAACCACCGTTGCCCACACCCTCACGCAGCGGATCGCTGAGCGCGCCGGTCCGCGACAGCAGATGCACGGCAAAGCCGCCAAAGACTCCAAGCCCGATGGCGGCGAATGTCTTGGCCACCGCGAACTCCATATCCAGAACGCCTGCCGTCAGCAGGAACATGGACGGGTCCATGATGGGCGAGGCAAGCCAGAACGCCATCACTGCCGACAGGGGCACCCCCATCGCCAGCAGCGCGGCAATCAATGGGATCACCCCGCAAGAGCAGAACGGCGACAGCCCGCCGGCCAGCGCGCCGAACAGGATCATCAGCAGCGGCGCGCCGGTAAAGGCTTTGGCGATCAGGTTGTCCGCCCCCGTCGCCCCGGCCCAGGCGGCAACGGCGATGGACATGATCAGATAGGGGGCCGTGTGCAGCAGCGCCCGCCCGGCGAAAACGGCGCTATTTCCGGCTTGAACAGGGTCGAAAATGGCCAAAGCCCCTATGACAAGCGCGGTGACAAGCCAGACCCGCTGATCTTGCCAAAGGTAGCGTAAAGCAGACTGAAGCCCCGGCGTGGAAGTGGTCATTTCAGTCATAACGAAACCTCTGGTTTTCTGGGTATTTTTGGCGGACAAAACGGGATCACGACCATGCCGCATCCTCCGACGGGGTCTGCGCCACACCGGCACAACATTCCGAGGTCAGAAAATTCAACACGTTGTGCATGGCCGGATAATCAACCCGGTTGAATACCTCGCGCCCCTGTTTTTCCTGAATAACCAGTCCGGCATCGACCAGCGCGGACAAATGATGCGCCAAGGTCGAAGGGGCAAGGTTCAGATGCGCGCCGATATCGCCAACCCGCAGCCCCTCGCCCCCGGCCTTTACAAGAAGACGAAAGATGGAAAGCCGGGCATCATGCCCAAGCGCGGCAAGCGCGCGTGCGGTGGGGCTGGTGGTTGTCATACGACCAGTATAACTAGAAATCCGGTTTTGTCGATTTTTTCTCAATTCGGGAATGATGATGGCGACTCCGGCAGGATTCGAACCTGCAACCTGCCCCTTAGGAGTAGGACAACCTGGACCCCCAGAAACCCGCAGCGCACCCCTACCTTCAGCACGCGCTGCTGGTATTCGGTGACGAGATGGAGGCGAGCCACAATTCTGCATTTGTGGGTAGACTGAAGACGATGGTTACGCAGCCGCGCATCAGAATCGAACCGAAGGGCGTGGCCAGCTTCGACGCGCCCAACTGTTTCGCGCTGATCTTGGCTGCCAACAACCCGCACATCGTCGTGACCGACGCAGATGACAGGCGTTACCTCGTTCTGGACGTGGCGGCGCACCGCAAGAATGACTATCGGTTCGTTGCTGCACTTGAGGCCCAGTGGAACGCAGGCGGCAAAGAGGCTTTCGCGCACATGATGATGACCCGCGATCTGTCGGGGTTTGAGCACCGCCAGAGACCGCGCACCAGCGCCGACGATGATGTGGTTGAGATAAGCTTCAGCGGGGCGGAACGTGTCGTCCATGAGATGTTGCGTTCAGGCGAGACTCCGCCGGTCTGGCGCGATACAGGCCAGCACACCGTTTTGTATGACGAAGCGAATGGTCAGGTGTTCTTGAATGCCGGCGACGTCGCCAACTGGGCAGAACGGCGTGGCAGGTTCAGTCAGGGAAACATGGAGCGGTCGATTGGCTCGCTGCTGACAAAGATAAATCCACCCGACCCAGATGGATCAGCCCCCCGCGAGACCGTTCATGGCAAGCAGGTCCGGGGCACTTGGATGCCGCCGCTGCCCGAGGCAAGGCGGCGCTGGTGCGCAATGCATGGTCGAGACTTCGACTGGGGCGAAGGCGACGATGCCAGTTGGGATGTGATCGGGGTTAAGCCTTGATCGGGCAGTGAACCTCCATTTTAGTCGTTACAGCACAGCTAGTCGTTTTCGCATTTGTACCGACTAGCTGCGCAGCCCCAGAAAACCGTTTCCTATCTGCCCTTTAGATGTAGATGGCTGCAAAACGTTCTAGCCGTTTTAGCCGCGCATTCTGCGCAGTTCTCGATACAGGTGAGGGCGGTGTGCCGGGGCAGGTTCTCGGGCGTTTCGTCTTGATCTTGTTTTTTAGCGACTAGAACGACTGGAACGACTTGAACGAGAAATAGGTGTTAACAAACAGTAGCTTACAGCATCACCCCCCCCCTAGTCGTT
The DNA here is from genome assembly GCA_002366795.1 of Rhodobacteraceae bacterium UBA3069. Classification (GTDB taxonomy): domain Bacteria; phylum Pseudomonadota; class Alphaproteobacteria; order Rhodobacterales; family Rhodobacteraceae; genus UBA3069. The sequence continues at coordinate 48,963 of DFBX01000039.1, forward strand.
TGCCCTTTGGGTCCGATGCCGAACGAATAGGACGACTAGCGACATGCGCTGCGACTTCTGGGCAAGGGGCCGTGTGACAGTAAACACGAAACCCGCGTTCTGCGCCCCTCCTAAAAGGCCACGCCTGATCTTGTACCTGCCGGTCTGGTCGATTTACGGCGATCCCTCATGCCGATCCCCTTGGTCTGATCTTGTTGGGCAACGGCCACCCCGCAAGGGTCGCGCGATCTGGCCGCCTGAAAGCCCACGCCTGCGGGCATTTGTACCAGCCCCGAAGCCCACCCCCCGACCGACCGGCACAGGGTGCTTTTTGATAGACGGCCCAACTGTGTTCGCGGTATGTTCTATCTGTGGTTGGGTGAAGAAATGGAGCAACAACAATGGACTGTCCCAAAACACCCTCGCGCCGCGCCGCGATCTACGCCCGGGTATCGACTGGCGAGCAGACGCCCGAAAACCAGATTATCCGCCTGCGCGAGGTGGCGGCGCGCGCGGGCTGGGCGGTGGTGTGCGAATACGTCGAGACGGCTTCCGGTGCCAAGCGAGCGCGCCCCGGCTTCTGACGCTTTGATCGACGCGATCCGCGCACTGCGTGCAGATGGGATGGGAATGGACCGGATCGCGCGTAACCTGAAATGCGGCAAGGGCCTGAGCCAGCGCGTTTGCCAAGAGTTCGACAAGGAGACAGTAAATGGATGACGAGAGATTTGACGCAGTGGCGCGCCGCGTGTCGGATGGAACACCCGGCGGTCCGGCCTACCGCGTCGGGCGGCGTGGCTTGAAGGTGATCGAAAAACTGGCCGCGCGCGGTGTGGCCGAGGCGACGATGGCCAGGGTCCTGCGGATGGGCAAGGATGCCTTTCGCGCTGCGAAGCGGCGCGACCCTGCGGTGCAGGACGCCATCGACCGGGGCCGTGCCGTCGAACACGACAAGCTCGTGGGCGTCCTGCATGATCTGGCGATGGCGGGCCAGTATGTCCCGGCGATGTTCCTTTTAAAGGCCCGCCACGGATACCGCGAGGGTGAGCAGGCCGGTGCGAATGTGAACGTGAACATCGACACCGGCGGCGTTCTGGTGGTGCCGAACAAGATGAGCATGGAGGAGTTCCTCGAGGCCCAGCGGCAGGCAGGGCTTTACGACGGCCCCCAGCGTCCCGACACCGTGGAGCGCATACCCGGCCAACGCACCATCGAGGCGGTAGTGGACCCCGAGACCAAGAGATGCGATTAGAAACGGAGTTGTCGGTTACGACAAACAATAGTCAAAGCTCGCTCCTCGGCGGTTAATGTAAACCGGGAGACTTCACTAAACCCCGATGTACCACTATCGGCTCTGACGCGTTGAGAGCTAAGTGATTCCTTTGGTATTTGAATATCGGGCGACGATTTTGGGGTGCATCCCACGATGATCCATCAATGGAAACGTGCCCTGCATGAAGGCGCGTCTGGCGTATTTGAGCGCGGCGGCCGGAAGGCACCGGAAGTCGATGAAGAGCAGGTCAAAGACCTGCATGCCAAGATCGGGGA
>DFBX01000105.1 GCA_002366795.1 Rhodobacteraceae bacterium UBA3069
CTCTCGGCGATGCCAACGCATCGCCTGCCGGGCAGCGGGTCGAACGTTTCAACGGGCGCATCGAGGACGTCTTGCAAAGCCACCACTTCCGATCCGGCAAGGAGCTGGAAACCACGCTGCACCGCTATGTCTGGCTCTACAACCAGCAGCTTCCGCAATCAGCCTTGGGCAGCAAGCCGCCCTTGCAGGCGATGAAGGATTGGCACAAACTCAAACCGGAGTTGTTCAAAAAACAGCCATACTACCTGCCGGGATGTGACAACTAACGAATACTTGCAGCGCGAACTACCTGATTTACTCGAGGCATACAGGCCGTTTTTGGATTCTGAAGGCGTAACCGACGAAGATGCCGACCAGATGGCGAATGCGCAGGAAAACGGCACAGAGGGCGACAAATGAAACTTTCTGACCAATGGGAAATTCTGAACGACGTCCGCAGAACCTTGCCTGTGCCGGTCAAGAGATTGCCCGCGATGCTCGGCATTAAGCTTCACCCCGCGTTTCTCGGGGATGGCATATCGGGAATGCTGGAAAAGTCAGGGGATACTTTTCTCTTGACCGTGAACGCGACCGAACCTGACACTCGGCAGCGGTTCACTCTGGCACATGAACTTGGCCACTACATGCTTCATCGCCATTTGGTTGGGGATGGCCTCGATGACGACCGCGCATACCGCAGCACAGAAGTCGGGAAATATCACAATACACTGATAGGCCCGAGGGAGGAAACTGAGGCCAATAGGTTTGCCGCCAATCTTCTCATGCCACGTGAAGCAATCAAGCGAGAATGGGCGAAGGATGGAATGACTGTTCACCAAATGGCGCAGATGTTTGGTGTGTCTGAACACTCGATGTCGATCCGCGTTGGCGTTCCTTACGGTGGCTAGCTAAATATATAGGCCCCAAAAATAAAATGATCCTCAATCAAAAAAATTTGGTCCGGTCCACTGCCCCGGCCAAACGCGCAAGGCTCCGAAACGGGTCAACTGCCCTCGCTACCTTGTTCCCCCTCAGCCAGAACTACAAGAAACTCCGCCAACCGCTTTTGCTGACCGGGGCGCAGTGGTGCTAGGAACGCCGCTTCTGCTCGCATCACGGCCTCACGCGCCTCGGCCTCCAGCCCCCGCGCCTTTGCGGTCAGGTGGATATGGCGGATGCGTCCGTCATGCGCGGCCTTGCGCCGCTCGATCAGCCCGTCGCGTTCCATCCGCGCCAGCGTGTTCGCCATGGTCGCCTGCTCTACCTGCAAGGCTGCGACCAGCGCCGCCTGCGTCTTTCCGTCCTGCGACCACAACTGCTGCAACGCTGGCAACTGTCCGGGCGTCAAACCAAGCGGTTTAAGCTGTTCTTGCAAGATCGCTGCATAGCTGCGGGCAAGCTGTTGGATCAAAGGTGCAATCTGCGTGTCCTCGGTCATCTGGGCGTCCTCCTGCGGCGAAGGGTACCATTTCCATAGCGCCCTATACAACATGCACAAAAAGGGGGCCGCTAAGCCCCCTTTCCCTTGGGTCGAACAAGATCAGATTTCAGCCAGCAGCGCCTCGCCACCGGAAATCTCGCAGGTTCCGGGGCTTTCCTCGGGGTGGAACACCTTGACCACGCCATCCTCAACATACATCGCGTAGCGCTTGGACCGGCCCATCAGGCCCACGGGCGGCGCGTCGAAATCCATGCCCAATGCCTTGGTGAATGCGCCCGTGCCATCGGACAGCATGGTGATCCCTGCCTCGGTCGCGCCGGTCTCCTCGCCCCAGGCCTTCATCACGAACGGGTCATTCACCGAAATGCAGATGATCTCGTCCACGCCCTTGGCCTTGAACGCATCCTTGGTGCGGATAAAGCTGGGCACATGGGCCGAATGACAGGTCGGCGTATAGGCCCCGGGCACGGCAAAAACCGCCAGCTTGCGCCCCGCTGTCAGCTCCGACACCTTGACCGCTTCGGGACCAGTGCCCCCCAGTTTAACCAGTTCGCCCTCGGGCAGATTGTCGCCTTGCGTAATCGCCATTTACGTCCCTTTCTTCGTGACATTTGCGTTTTCCGTGCAGGACGATATAGGCTCCGCGCAACATCGAACAAATGAATTTGTTGCAAAGGCACGGACATGGAAAAAATTGTCGTCATCGGGGCAGGTCAGGCGGGCAGCTCCCTAGTCGCAAAACTTCGGAATTCCGGCTTCGAAGGTGCCATTACCCTGATCGGAGAAGAGCCGGTCCCGCCCTATCAGCGCCCGCCGCTGTCAAAGAAATACCTGCTGGGCGAGATCGAGCTGGAGCGCCTGTTCCTGCGCCCCGAAAGTTTCTACGCCGAGAACGGGATCGACCTGCATCTGTCCCAAACCGCCGTGTCCATCGACCGTGCGGCGCGAAAGGTCACGGCCGATGGCGCGATCTATGATTACGACCACCTGGTGCTGGCCACCGGATCGGTCCCGCGCCAGCTGCCCGCCGCGATCGGCGGCGATCTGGGCAATGTCTTTACCATGCGCGGCCTGAAAGACGCCGACGCCATGGCCCCCCAATTCAGCGCAGGCCGCAACCTGCTGGTGGTCGGCGGCGGCTACATCGGGTTGGAGGCCGCGGCCGTCGCGGCAAAAAAGGGCCTGCATGTCACGCTGGTGGAAATGGCCGACCGCATCCTGCAACGCGTCGCCTCGCCCGAAACCTCGAATTATTTCCGCGAATTGCACAACCGACACGGCGTGAACATCATGGAACGCGCGGGGCTCGACTGCCTGATCGGCAGCACTAATGTCGAAGCCGCGCGTCTGGCGGACGGTACCGAACTTCCCGTCGATTTCGCCATCGTCGGCATCGGCATCACCCCCGCCACCGATCTGGCCGAAGCGGCCGGCCTGACCATCGATAATGGCATCGCCGTGGACGCACAGGGGCGCACCAGTGACCCGCATATCTGGGCCGCGGGCGATTGCGCCAGTTTCCCGCATGACGGTGGGCGGCTGCGGCTGGAATCCGTGCCCAACGCCATCGACATGGCCGAATGCGTGGCCGAAAACATCATGGGCGCGGGCAAGACCTATGTGCCGCAGCCATGGTTCTGGTCCGACCAATACGATGTGAAACTACAAATTGCAGGGCTGAACGCCGGGTATACCCAAGTTGTCACCCGCAAGGGCGACAAGGAAGGCGCGGCCTCCTTCTGGTATTTCAAGGGTGAACGCTTGCTGGCCGTGGATGCCGCCAACGATCCGCGCGCCTACATGATCGGCAAGCGCCTGATCGACGCGGGCAAAACCTGCGACCCTGATGTCATCACCAATCCCGAAATCGACCTGAAATCCCTGCTGAAATGAGGATCATCGCCGGCGATTTTCGCGGTCGTTCCCTGACCTCTGTAGGCAAGGGTGACGAGGGCGCGCACCTGCGCCCGACCACTGATCGCACCCGCGAAAGCCTGTTCAACATGCTGGAAGGTGGCCGTTTCGGCGACCCCATCGAAAACGCCCAAGTGCTGGACCTTTTCTCAGGCACCGGCGCGCTGTCTTTTGAATCGCTGTCGCGCGGAGCCACCCATGCCACGCTGGTCGATGACGGGCGCACGGCGCTTGGCCTGATCCGCGCGAATATCAAGCTGCTAGGAGTGGCGGACCGCAGCACGGTTATCAAACGCGATGCCCGCCGTTTGCCACCCTGCACCAGCACGCCCGCCACGCTGGTCTTCCTTGACCCGCCCTATGGCAAGGATATGGGCGCGCCTGCCTTGCTGAACGCCCGCGCGGGGGGCTGGATCGCACCAAGAGCCTTGATCGTATGGGAGGAAAGCAGCCAACAACCCGCGCCTGATGGGTTTACCTTCCTTGATGCACGCAAATATGGCGACACGACCGTCACCCTGCTGGAAGCCGAATGAACCCTCCCGCCCCCGCGTATCAGGGGGCGGGACAATGCAAACCCGGATCAACCTTCAGGTTTCACCTGCGCCTCGGCTGCGGCAACAAAGGCGCGCGCGTCCTCGACAAGCGCCTGACCGTCCAGCCCCTTGGCCGTGGCTTCGGCGATCCATTCGGCGGTCACGTCATCGCCCAAGGCCATGATTCGCGCGGTTTCGGCCTCGCTGATCAACCCCGCAACGTTGTCCGACGCCTCCAGCACGTTCTTGCCATCGGCATCGCCAGTGTCATGCGCGCGCCCCGCCCAAGCCGCCGCCATCGCACCGGAATTGGCGTCGATCACCGCTTTCAGGTCATCCGGCAGGCTGTTGTATTTGTCCTTGTTCATCGCCCAGATGAAATAAAGGTTATACAGCGAATGATCGCCCGACACGTCAGTGTTGCTGTCGGTCAGTTCCTCCAGCTTCAGCGACGGCGCCATTTCATAGGTGATCACCCCGCCATCCACGACACCCTTTGAAACGGCCTCGGGAAAGGCCGGCACGGGCAGGCCAACCGGCGTCGCCCCCAGCTTTTTCAAAAGCATCGTGGCAGGGCGCGACGGGCCGCGCAGCTTCAGCCCCTCGAAATCCTCGACGGTTTCAACCGGCGCACCCTTCTTATAGACGATGCCGCGCCCATGCATATGGGCCGCGATCAACTGCACATCGGCGAAATCGTCGGCAAGATATTTCTGGGTAAACTCCCATGCCGCGATACTGGCCGCCTCGCCGGATTTCGGCATCATGAAGGGCAGTTCCAGCGCCTCCGCCTCGGGGAAGCGGCCAGGCTGATAGCCGGGAATGACCCAGCCGCCATCGATCACGCCATCACGGATCATGTCATACTGGTCGGGCGCACGGCCCCCCAACTGCATCAACGGATAGATTTCCACCTTGATCCGGCCGGCCGAGTCCGCCTCGACCTTCTCGGCCCATGGCTCGATGAAATAGCGCGGGTTGGCCGAATTGGGCGAAACGAAATGCTGCAAGCGGATCGTCACCTCTTGCGCAATCGCGCCAGTTGCCGTCAGGGCGAGCATTGCCACACCTGCGAAAAGGGCCTTTTTCATGATCGGGCCTCCCTTTGATGGTCAGGGTCACATGCACCGCACCGCGGCACATGACATAGAAATATGGCCGCAATGGTTAGCCTTCAATGGCCAACCCCGCAATGCGGCATTTGCAAAATATTGCTTTTAACCATCTGATAAAATTATTTTATTTGCATACAAACGGGAATGCGCCGCGCATATTCCCCACCCTTTCACAGCGCCTTCCCAGCTGCTAGAAGCACGGCGTTATCAACCCGCCTCCGGTCGCAGCACCCCGGTCAAAACTGCACCCGGCGCCCCATGGGAATGCGCATCATGTCCGACGAAATATATTCCGGCCTGCAACAGCTGGGCCAGCCCACCACCTATCCACACAACCCCGAAGAAGCGCAGTTAGAGCGCGTGCCGAACCCGCAGAAGGGCACCCGCTACAACGTGCGTTTCACCGCACCCGAGTTCACCTCCCTCTGCCCGCTGACGGGGCAGCCCGATTTCGCGCATCTGATGATCGACTACGTGCCGGGCGACTGGCTGGTGGAAAGCAAATCGCTGAAGCTCTACCTGTTTTCCTTCCGCAATCACGGTGCCTTCCACGAGGATTGCACCGTGAGCATCGGAAAACGGCTGGTTGACCTGCTGAACCCGGAATGGCTGCGCATCGGCGGCTACTGGTATCCGCGCGGCGGTATCCCGATCGACGTGTTCTGGGCGACGGGCGCCAAGCCTGCAGGCGCCTGGATCCCGGATCAGGACGTGCCCAGCTACCGCGGACGCGGCTGACCGTTTTCATTTTGCCTGAAATACTCCGGGGGGAGGCTTGAAAGGCCCCCGGCCTTTCAAGGTGGGGGGCGCTGCCCCCCTTCAGCCGCCGATCAGGCGGCTTACTTTATCAGCACAACCGGCGCTTTGCAGGTGCGGATCATCTCGGTCGTGGTCGATCCGATGATCATGTTGCGAATGCGCGAATGACCGTAGGCCCCCATGACCAGCAGGTCATGGCCCTCGGTCTCGATCAGCTCGCCCAGCACCTTGTCGGGTTGGCCCTCGGCCATCTTGATGCTGGCATCATGCCCGCCCGCCTTCAGCGTAGCGCGGGCATCTTCCAGACCCTGCCGGATCGCGTCGCCGCCCTTGCCCACCGTTACCAGCGTGCAGTTCAACCCTTCGAACAGCGGCTGGCGCGCTACGTAATCCACCGCTTTCAGCGAAGACACCCCACCATCAAAGGCAATCAGCACCTTTTTCACCGGCTTGAAGGCACGGCTGGCCACCAGCACCGGCGTATGCGCCGCGCGGATCATCCGTTCCAGGTTGGACCCAAGGTGCATCTTGGCGAAATCCGCCGCCTCGCCGCGCTTGCCGATCACGACCAGTCCAGCGCCTGCCTCGACCTCTTGCACGGTCTCAACGATATCGCCATGACGCAGCCGGGGGCTGACGCCGGTCACGCCGTCGCCTTCTATGATGGCCTTGGCATCTTCCAGAATGGCACGGCCCTGCGCTTGGCTCAGCTTGGCGCGCTGCGCGTCCAGTTCTGCCAGTTCTTCCAAAAGCCGCGTGCGCGCGCCCAGCCGGATCGAGCCTGAATAGTCACCCTTGTCCGCGCCTTCGCGGCGACCCAGAATGTGATAAAGTTCCACCTCGGCGCCCATCCGGCCCGCGGCCCATGCCACGTGGTGACAGACGCTTTCCGAATAGATCGACCCGTCCACGAATGCGATGATCTTGTTGGTCATTGGTCCGGCCCTTCCTTAATGCGCCATCAGCTTGTCCATGGCGTCCGGCTTGTCATGCTCGGCCAACCTGTCGACAATCGTCTCGGATGCTTCGTTCAGGCCGATGATCTCGACCTCGGCCCCCTCGCGGCGGAATTTCAGCACAGCCATGTCCAGCGCCGCAACCGAGGAAATGTCCCAGATATGTGCGCGACTGACATCGACCACGACTTTTTCCAGCGCCTCGCGGAAATCAAAGGCCTTCATGAAATCCTCGCTTGAGGCAAAGAACAGCTGCCCATGCACGGTATATGTCCGCTGCCGCCCGTCGACCGACAACTCGGACGTGACCGAGAAAAGCTGCGCAATCTTCCATGCGAAAAAGATGCCCGACAACAGCACACCGACCAGAACCCCAATGGCAAGGTTATGCGTGTAGACCACGAAAAACACCGTCGCCAGCATCACGATAGAGGATGAAACCGGGTGGTCACGCAGGTTGCCGATCGACGACCAAGAGAACGTGCCGACCGAAACCATGATCATGATCGCCACCAGCGCGGCCATCGGGATCTGCCCGACCCAATCGCCCAGCGCCACGCAGAACACCAGCAGCATGACACCGGCGAAAAAGGTCGAAAGCCGCCCGCGCCCGCCGGATTTCACGTTGATCATCGACTGCCCGATCATGGCGCAACCGGCCATGCCACCGATGAACCCGGTGCAGACGTTCGCGACCCCCTGCCCGATGCACTCCTGGTCGCGGCTGGATGTCGTGTCGGTCAGGTCATCGACCAGTTGCTGGGTCATCAGGCTTTCCAGCAGGCCCACGACGGCCACGGCCAGCGAGTAGGGAAAGATGATTTGCAGGGTTTCGAAATTCAGCGGAATATCGGGCAGCAGGAACACGGGCAGCGTATCGGGCAGCGCGCCCATGTCGCTAACCGTGCGCACATCAAGCCCCAGCCCCAGCGACAGCGCTGTCAACACGATGATCGTCACCAACGGCGAGGGGATCGCCTTGGTCAGCAGCGGAAACAAATAGATGATGGCCAGACCGCCCGCCACCAGCGGGAAGGTCAGCATCGGTACCGTGCCGGGGTCCAGCTCGGGCAACTGAGCCAGAAAAATTAGGATCGCCAGCGCGTTCACGAACCCCGTCATGACCGAACGCGACACGAACCGCATCACGTACCCAAGGCGCAGGAACCCCGCGCCCACCTGCAAGACGCCCGCCAGAACCGTCGCCGCCAGCAGGTATTGCAGCCCGTGATCCTTGACCAGCGTCACCATCAAAACGGCCGTTGCCGCCGTTGCGGCAGAAATCATGCCGGGCCGGCCACCCACGATCGCAGTGATCACCGCGATCGAGAATGACGCATACAGCCCCACCTTGGGGTCCACGCCCGCAATGATGGAAAAGGCGATCGCCTCGGGGATCAGCGCAAGCGCCACCACCAGCCCTGACAGCAGGTCCCCCTGAATGTTGCCCGTCCATTGACGGCGATAGGCAGAAAGGTTCATGCGCTGGCCCTCTTGTTTTTTGGGCGTAGAAACGCCCCGTTCGCAAGCCCGCGCTTATAAGGCACTGGGGCACAATCGCAACCGCCGCGCCCCTCTTGGCTTGCGTTGTTCCTCAAATACTCAGGTGCTGCGCTGCAATCCCTGCGCAGCAGCGCGCATTTGAAGAACGAAGAAGGAATAGGCTGTTACTTGTAGGTGGGATGGAATGTGCCGGCAGGCGACAGGGTGAATACCTCGACCCCGTCCGCAGTCACACCCACCGAATGTTCGAATTGCGCCGACAGCGACTTGTCGCGGGTCACGGCGGTCCAGTCATCGGCCAGCACCTTTGTCTCCGGCCGACCAAGGTTCACCATCGGCTCGATGGTGAAGAACATGCCTTCCTCCAGCAGCGGCCCCGTGCCGGGGCGGCCGTAATGCAGCACGTTGGGCGGCGCATGGAAAACGCGGCCCAGTCCGTGCCCGCAAAAATCGCGTACAATCGACATCCGGTGGCTTTCGGCATAGGCCTGAATGGCATGGCCGATGTCACCGAAGGTGTTGCCGGGTTTGACCGCTTCGATCCCCAGCATCAGCGCATCATGGGTCACCTGGATCAACCGCTCGGCTTTACGGCTCAGGCTGCCCGCCACATACATGCGGGACGTATCCCCGAACCAGCCATCGACGATCACGGTCACGTCGATGTTCAGGATATCGCCATCCTTCAGCTTCTTGTCGCCGGGGATGCCGTGGCAAACAACATGGTTGATCGAAATGCACGAGGCATGGCGATACCCCTTGTACCCGATGGTGGCCGATTTCGCCCCCGCCGCATTCACTTTTTCCTCGATGAGGCGGTCGATTTCGCCGGTGGTCTGACCAGGAAACACATGCTCCGCGATCTCGTCCAGAATCTGCGCGGCCAGTCTACCTGCCACGCGCATTCCCTCGAAATCCGCGGCATCATGGATGCGAATGCCTTCGCGCGTCACGCGGCCCTTGTGCTGCTCGTTCACCAATCTGCTCCGTCTCATGCTCTTTGGGCGCAACCTAATGCGCTTTGCCGCCAAGGACCAGAGGCCGCAAAGCAATCCGCCGCCGCCAAAGCCGCGCGAGGGCGCCGGGGTGGGCCGGGTGGGAGGCGTCCGAGCGCGGCTTTTCCCCGCCTCAGGCGCCAACGAATGGCATGGGCGCACCCATCTCTACCCCTTCAGGGGATATTTGCGTGCCCAGCACCATCACTTCGACCCCATCTGCCACGGCCGCCGATAAGGCCGCCGCATAGGCCGGATCAATGTCCGCCGCCACGCCCATCCGGTCACAATCGGTGCGCTGCACCAGGAACAGAACCACCGCGCGATGCCCCGCCCGCGCCATCGCAGCCAGCTCCGCCATATGCTTTGCGCCGCGCGCGGTGCGGCTGTCGGGAAACTCGGCCAGACCATCCTGCCGCTTCAAGGTCACGCTTTTCACCTCGACGTAGCAATCGCGGCTCTCCCCGCTCAGCAGGAAATCCACGCGGCTCTTCTCGCCGTATTTCACCTCGGCTCGCACATCCGGATAGATCAACCCCTCCACAAGCCCCGCCTGCAAAGCCTCGCGCAGCGCCCGATTCGGCACCGATGTGTCCACGCCGGTGAAATTTCCGCCCGCGTGCTCGACCAACCGCCAGCCATATTTCAGCTTTTTCTTCGGGTCGTCATTCGGCTCCAGCCAGATCCGCATCCCTTCCTCCGCCAGCCCCATCATCGAACCGGGGTTGGCGCAATGGGCCGTCACCTCTTGCCCGTCCTCAAGCCGGCAGTCGGCCAAGAAGCGTTTATAGCGGCGGATCAGCACGGCGGGGATCAGTTCGGTTTGAAAGCGCATGAATGCGGGCCTATACCGATACCAACGCCCCACGCAAGGAGAGCCGCCATGCCCAATCCCACCGCCGCCATGCTTGTCATAGGGGACGAAATCCTGTCGGGACGCACCCGCGACAGCAACATGCACCACCTTGCGGGCGAATTGACCAAGGCAGGTATCGACCTGCGCGAAGTGCGCGTGGTGTCCGACGATGCTGCCGCGATTCCCAATGCTGTCAAGACGCTGTCGGCAGCGCATGACAATGTCTTCACCTCTGGCGGGATCGGCCCGACGCATGACGACATCACCGCCGACTGCATCGCCGCCGCATTCGATGCCCCTATCGACGTGCGCGCCGATGCCCGCGCCTTGCTGGAGGCGCATTACAAACGCACCGGCGCCGAGTTGAACGAGGCCAGGCTGCGCATGGCCCGCATCCCCGACGGGGCCACCCTGATCGACAATCCGGTCAGCACCGCCCCGGGCTTCACCTTGGCAAACGTGCATGTCATGGCCGGTGTGCCCGCCGTGTTCGAAGCGATGGTGGCATCTGTCATTCCCACGCTGACAGGTGGCGATCCGCTATTGTCGCAAACCCTGCGCGTGAACCGGGGCGAGGGCGAGGTTGCCGCGCTTCTGGGCAAGATCGCCGCCGATTTCCCCGAACTTTCAATCGGCTCCTACCCGTTCCAGAAGGACGGTGCCTATGGCACCAACATCGTGATGCGCGGCCAGGATGGCGCGCGGCTGGACGCGGCAATGACCCGCCTTGCCGACGAGGTGGCGCAATGACCCTGCCGACCGCCGAAAAACTGATGCAGGTCTGCGCGGTCACCTGGCCCGCCGCGGCGACCAAGCCCTGCGGCCCCTTCACCCTGCGCGACGGGCAGGGCGGCGGATCGCGCGTGTCCTCGGCCTGCCTGAACGGCCCCGGCCCCGTATCCGCCGAAGAGCTAGCCAAGGCCGAGGCCGCGATGCGGGACATGGGGCAGAAACGGATTTTCCAGGTCACCCCCGACCAGGCCGCGTTTGATGCGCAGCTGGACGCGGCCAGTTACACACTGTTCGACCCGGTGGTCCTTTATGCCGCGCCGATCGGCCCCATGGCTGACCGCCCCATCCCGCGCGTCTGTGCCTTTTCCGTGTGGGAACCGCTGGCCATCCAGATCGACATCTGGGCCGCCGCCAGTATCGGACCGGAACGCATCGCCGTGATGAAACGCGCCAAATGTCCCAAGACCTCGATCCTCGGGCGACTGAACGACAGCCCTGCGGGCACCGCCTATGTCGGGCTACACGATGGCGTCGCCATGCTGCATGCGCTGGAAATCCTGCCGCACCAGCAAAAGCAGGGCATGGGCGGGCACGCCATGCGTCAGGCTGCCTTCTGGGGGCGCAACAACGGGGCCAGCCATATCGCCGTGATCGTGCGCCGGGACAATCTGGCCGGAAATGCGCTGTATTCTTCTCTCGGCATGGCGCAGGTTGGCACCTATCATTACCGCAAACATCCCGCGGACCAATAGGAGGAGACCCGCATGACCGATTTACCCACCGCCCTGAACCTTCCCCCCGTCGACCCGCTGCCCGCGCCGACGCAGAAATATTTCGACATCTGCGACGAAAAACTGGGGCTGGTGCCGAATGTGCTGAAGGCCCACGCTTTCGACATCGAAAAGCTGAATGCCTTTGCCGCGCTTTACAACAACCTGATGCTGGCCGATTCGGGCCTGACCAAGCTGGAGCGCGAGATGGTCGCGGTCGCCGTGTCCTCGGTCAACAAGTGCTTTTATTGCCTGACCGCGCATGGCCAGGCCGTGCGCGAATTGTCGGACGATCCGAAACTGGGAGAGTTGATGGTGATGAACTGGCGCGCCGCCGATCTGGACGCACGCCACCACGCCATGCTGACCTTTGCCGAGAAGGTCACAGTGGAATCCAGCAAGATCACAGAAGCCGACCGCCAAGCGCTGCGCGATGCGGGTTTTTCCGATCGTGACATCTGGGACATCGCCAATGTCGCGGCGTTTTTCAACATGACCAACCGCGTCGCCTCGGCCACCGATATGCGTCCGAATGACGAATATCACGGGATGGACCGTTAAACCGTGATGCGCGCCCTGCTCCTGCCCCTCGCCCTCGTGTCGCTGGCCCTTTGGTCCGGCGCGGCGGGGGCGTTGCAACTGACATTGCCCACCTCGGCCCGCATGACCTCGCAAGAGGTCAGCGCGCCGGACAGCTATGCCTTCCCCTCTGCGCCTTTCGCGGATGGCGCCTTGCCCAAGGATACGGTCGAAGGGTCGATTTCCAGACAGGCATGGCGAATCGGCGGACAGGGGCTGACCACGCTGCAACTGCTGGCGCCCCTGCGCAAACAGCTTGAGGAAGCTGGCTACACAATCGCCTTTCAATGCAACACCGCCGAATGCGGCGGGTTCGATTTCCGCTTTGGCGCGGATATTCTGGACGCGCCCATGATGCGGGTCAGCCTTGCAGATTTCCGGTATCTCGATGCCCGAAAGGGCACGGTCGAACGTATTGGCCTTTTGGTCAGCCGCACATCCAACGCAGGCTATGTCCAGATCGTGCAAGCCGCGCCACTGGGCCAACCCGCACCGACCATTCAGGTGGGCCGCACCCCGACCGAAGCCATCACGCCGGTGCCGTTTGAAAAGCCCAAAGGCATCGCCGTGCCGCCCGAACTGGCGGTGGACAGCGGGCTGACCCCTGGCGGGGAACTGGTTGCGCTTGGCCATGTAGTTCTGTCTGACCTGACCTTCGAAACCGGCAGCGCCGATCTTGGCCCCGGCCCCTATGACAGCCTGACCGAACTGGCCGCCTTTCTGATCGAAGACCCTGCGCGCCGCATCGCGTTGGTCGGCCATACCGATGCCGTGGGCGCCCTGACCGGAAACGTCGCCCTGTCAAAACGGCGCGCCACATCGGTGCTGGAACGACTAGCCACCACACATGGCGTGCCGCGCAACCAATTGCAGGCCGAGGGCATGGGCTGGCTGTCACCGATCACAACCAACCTGACCCCCGAAGGCCGCGAGGAAAACCGCCGGGTCGAAGCGGTCTTGCTGAACACCGAATAGGCGCACGCGCCCTCGTCAAACGGCTCATCCTGACGATATGATCAAATTGTACTTGCCATGACCGCGCGATTGACGCTGTGATGGCCACAACGGATTCCCGCACACAAAATCAGGAGACAGACATGATGGACGGCAAACTTGGCAATGACATTGCACATGTGATCGAGGCCGACCGCGCACATGTCTGGCACCACCTGACCCAGCACAAACCGTTCGAGTCCGGCGAGCCGCGGGTGATCGTCGAAGGCAAGGGCATGCGGGTCTGGGACCAAAACGGCAAGGAACACCTTGATGGTGTTTCCGGCGGGGTCTGGACGGTGAACGTGGGCTATGGCCGCGAATCCATCGCCGACGCGGTGCGCGAACAACTGGTGAAACTGAACTATTTCGCGGGAGCCGCCGGTTCGGTTCCCGGCGCGCTTTTCGCAGAAAAGCTGATCGCGAAAATGCCTGGGATGACGCGGGTCTATTACTGCAACTCCGGCTCCGAAGCGAACGAGAAAGCCTTCAAGATGGTGCGCCAGATCGCCCATAAACGATATGGCGGAAAGAAAACCAAGATCCTCTATCGCGACCGTGACTACCACGGCACCACCATCGCCTGCCTGTCGGCCGGCGGTCAGGACCAGCGCAACGCGCAATACGGCCCCTTCGCGCCAGACTTCGTGCGCGTGCCACACTGCCTTGAATACCGCGCCAGTGATCAGGGCGCACCCACGGAAAATTACGGCGAATGGGCTGCGGACCAGATCGAACAGGTCATCCTGCGAGAAGGCCCCGATACCGTTGGCGCGCTGTGCCTAGAACCTGTCACCGCAGGCGGCGGCGTTATCACCCCGCCCGATGGCTACTGGCCCCGCGTGCAGGAAATCTGCCGAAAATACGATATCCTGCTGCATATAGACGAGGTCGTCTGCGGCGTCGGGCGTACCGGCACATGGTTCGGCTACCAGCACTACGGAATCGAACCGGATTTCGTGACCATGGCGAAAGGCGTCGCCTCGGGCTATGCCGCCATTGCCTGCTGTGTGACCACCGAAAAGGTGTTCGACCTGTTCAAGGCGGACCCGTCCGATCCGATGGACTACTTCCGCGACATCTCGACCTTCGGCGGCTGCACCGCCGGCCCCGCCGCCGCGCTGGAAAACATGCGAATCATCGAAGACGAAGACCTGCTGTCCAATACCGATGCCATGGGCAACTACATGCTGGACCAGCTGCACGCACTTTCCGAACGGCACAAGGTGATCGGCGATGTGCGCGGCAAGGGATTGTTCCTCGGTGCCGAACTGGTGGCAGACCCCACCACCCGCGAGCCTGTGGATGAAAAGTTCGCCGCCGCCGTGGTGGCGGAATGCTCGGCCCAAGGCGTGATCATCGGCGCGACCAACAGGTCCGTGCCGGGTTATAACAACACCCTGTGCTACAGCCCCGCCCTTATCGCCACCAAGGACGACATCGACCAGATCGTCGCGGCCACCGATAGCGCCCTGACCAAGGTCTTCGGCTAGACCCGAGGGGGAGGCCTCCCGCCCACTGAATGCGTATCAAAGATACGCGCGCACCGGTTGGGCATAGCCCTCGGCCAAGGCCGAGGGCAGTTGCGTTCCCTATCCCCGCTGTCTCCATGAAAAAGCCGCAGCACTCTCGCGCTGCGGCCCCGCTTTCATTTTGCGCTAAATACTTCCGCCGAAGGCTTCCACCTTATCCGCATGAAACACGGTTAACGCGCCACTCAGCGTTGCGATTTCCAGCTGTCCAGCCAGCGACCGAACCAGCCACGGGTGTTATCAAAGGAATCCCCCGCCGCCTCGAAACTGTCGCCGATGTCTTCCAGCACCGGGTCTATCCGTGCGCGGCGGAACCGCCGCCAGCGCACCCAGATCGCCCAGACGATAGCAAAGAACACCGTCAGGATCACGATATTCACCCATGGGATGATCGTCGCATCCGGCCCCTCAACGGGTTTGATCGCCACCGCATTGGGAAAGATCGACCAGTATTCGTTGCGCCAACCGTAATGGGTGACCGAATACCACTCCGGCGCGGCTCTGGTGGAAATCGCATCATTCGCCTCGGTATACAGGTTCGCCGTATCGAACTTGAAATAGGGTGGCCAACGCCAGCCGGTATCCTCGTTGCGATAGACCACCGCCTTGCCATTCGGCTGCACCGCCTGGATGAACTGCACATCACGGTTGATCAGGCTTTCCGCCTGATCGTCCGGCACCGACCAGAAAATACGCGTCCAATCGGTCAGGTCCTGACGTTCCTCATAGGTGTTCACCACCCGCACGATATCGTGCTGCGGCAGGGTGTAGTGAAAGAACGCCCCCACGAGCAGCCAGACGACAATCCAGAATGTCCACTTGATATAAGCCATGATCGGCCCCCTTTACCCGTAGTTCACGACATAAATGATGGTGCCCACAATGACCACCGGAATGACATAGACCAGCAGGATCAGCTTGCGGCGCAGCGAATGGTCATAGGCCTCCAGCCCGTCGCGCACCCAAGCGTCCTTGTCGCCCGTCATGCCCTCTTCGTCCCATTCCGCTTCCAGCTTGCCGCGCCGGACCGCGCGTGAATAGAGCGAGACAGAAACATAGACCACCGTCAGCGCGATGAAGCCGATGATCACGAAACGTGCCAGTCCCAGCATATCAGTTCCTCCTTACCGCACCCCATGGGCCGACCCGATGGATCGCCCGTTCAGGGATGGTTTCATGTGGCGGGGGCGTTTCGTCCATCGGCGCGTCCCGCCCGAACAGCGCCGCCCGCGCGCCCGCCTTATCGGCCTGATATTCCCGTTCGAGGAAATCGGCCACGTATGATTTCTTGGTTTCTGTCCAGCCGGCATACAGACGGTAGAACAGCTGCTTGTGGCAGATGAACAACTGGCGCACGTCCTTGCGGGACAGCTCCGTCAATAGCTGGTTTACCAAGTCCGCATCCGCGTGGTCCGCCGCCCGCAGCGTGTAGAAATAGGCCGGGTGATCGGACGTGATGCGCGGCCAGGGGCCTGCATCATCCGCCCAGACCGCCAAGTCGCGCAACCCGTGGAATTCCGGCGGCAGCTTGGCCGCATGGGCCCGCGCCAAGGCGCGAATGTCGGGCCGCGTCGCGCCGGTCAGATCCACGCCCGCCCCTTGCGCCGCATCCACCACGATGAAATCCATCTTCTGCCGCAGGATCGCACCGGCGTCGATGCCGCGCGCATTGACGATGGGTTCAACCAGAAAGTTGTCTTTCAGGAACTTGGCGATCCGGTTGCGGTCGTCCAGATCGAACAGGTGCTGCACCGGCAAATCGCCCAGATCGTCCTTTTGCCCGCAAGCAATCGCCGCCGTTTCCTTGGTGCCGCGGAAAATATACATCCCGCCGAAAAGCGAGGTCCAGAAATTGTTCTGGGTGAATTCCATGTGTTTCAGGCGCACGGGGTTACGGGTGACATCGCCGGTGCGCTTGGCCAGCCCGATCATATCGGCGATCAGCACATCATCGAACCATGCGTCCTCTTCCTCCATGAAGCGGTCGATCTTTTGGCCCAACTTTTCCGCGTCGCGCACAATGCCTTGGGTGGTGTCGGCCTCTATCTCCAGTTTGCGGATGTCGAACAGCCGGGTCGGGTCGCTGACCGCATAGACCGAGTTCAGTATCTCCCCCGCCACCGCATCCTGCGCGGTGAGGGCAAACAATTGCGCCTCGTTCTCCTCGATAAACCGCCGCAGGATGCTACGAGACATCGAGAACGTCGCCCCTAACAAAGGCGCGGTTTTCTGCTGCGTGGTCAGCAAAATGAATTGCCGGTTACAACCCCCTTGGTTCAGGTAAAGGTCATCCCCCAATTCATCCCCCACCTCGGGCGAATATCCCGAAATGTCGATGTGAAAATCTTTTAGGTCCGTCACCTTGCCCGTCAGATGCTTGAGCGCGCGATTATAGCGTTCGACCAGCGCGGGGCTGTCGATTGGGACGAGATTGCCAAACATAAGGCCGCGTTGGATGAGGCGTTTCATGGGGCTATTTCCATAATTTCTTTTCTCTCTGACTCACGACTTCAAATTTGGAAAATGCCGCTCGTGATTGAAAGTAGTTTAGCGATTCCGAATATCTTCCGAGCAACTCCTGCTTTCCTAAAATCCGACGAGGGCCGTTTATCACGCCAATTAGCGAAAAACCTGAACTAAACGGCAGAAAAAACTTATCACCCTCAGCCGCTACATTTTCTCCTTTTAAATCAGAAAAGTATCTTATACCCCTATCCCTCGACAACCCGAAGATTTTGATCTGATATGGTGCGGAAGTTATCGGTGACCTGATTTCGGAAGTCCTGCCATTTCTTGGGGATGGTTTCT
>DFBX01000054.1 GCA_002366795.1 Rhodobacteraceae bacterium UBA3069
ATCGCCTCCGTTTTCGATCTTGAACCAGAATTCACATCAAATGGGTATCCCCTAAATGAAGACGCCGCCTAGTGCCAGGCATCCGGCATCGAGGCTTTCTTCGCGGCGATGAAGTCGCGCAGCCCCTCGTCGATGCCTTCGTCCAGCGGCGGATCCTGAAAACCTGCCAGTATCTGTTTCCAGCGGACATTGGCGCGGGTCATCGCGTCCTCCCCGCCGGTTTCCGACCATGTCTCGAACGTGCGGTCGTCGTTCAACTCGCTGTCCCAATAGGCGGTTTTGTAGTGGCGCATGGTATGGGCGGTGCCGAACAAATGCTCGCCCGGCCCTTTTTCTGCCAATGCCTCGAATGCCAGCGCATTCTCGGTCACTTCGACCCCTTTGAGGAAAGAGTGCATGGCGCCGCACAGGTCGGTGTCCATCACGAACTTCTCGTAGGACATGGACAACAGCCCATCGAGGAACCCCGCCGAATGCAAAATGTAATTGGCCCCGCCATTCACCGCAGACATCATCGACATCATGGCCTGCGACATCGCCTGCCCCATCCGGCATTTTCGAGGTGGAGAAATTTCCAGCGCAGCGCAGCGGCAGGTTCAGCCTGCGGGCAAGCTGCCCCATGATCAACGATCCAGGCGCGGGTTCGGGGGTGCCAAAGGTCGGCGAGCCGGTGCGCAGGCTCATCGACGACAGGAACCCCGCCAGAACGGTAGGCGCGCCGGGGCGGACAAGCTGCGTCAGCGCGCAGCCGACCATGGATTCGGCCAAGCATTGCACCACCGATCCGGCGGTGGTCAGGGGCGATACGGCCCCGCCCAGAAGGAACGGCAGGTGAATCGAGCCCTGACCCGCCGCCGCATAGGCACGGATTCCGCGGGTCGAAACCCCGTCCCAGACCAGTGGCGAGGTAGAGTTGAAATTGCCCATGATGACGCAGTTCTGATCGACGAAATCGGCACCGAACAGGATGCGACACATTTCGATGCTGTCCTCGGCCCATTCCGGCGCAGTGATCGAACCCAGAAAGGCGCGGTCGGAATGCTTGATATGGGCATAGACCATGTCCAGGTGGCGCTTGTTCACCGGCACATCCGTCGGCTCGCAAATGGTGCCACCGGAATGGTGCAGCCATGGCGAGGATTGCCCCAGCTTGATCAGGTTCTGGAAATCCTGGATTGAACCATAGCGCCGGCCATTGTCCGCATCCATCACGAAAGGAGAGCCATAGGTGGGCCCGAACACCGTCGCATCGCCGCCGATTTCAACCGTGTTGGCAGGGTTGCGGGCGTGCTGGGTGAAACGCCCCGGCGCTGTCAGCAGTAGGGCGCGGATCATGCCCGGTTCGAATTTCACGTTCCACGAGGTTTCGGTCAACGGGGTCACATAGCCGCCCGCCTTGCTGAACAATTCCACCGTTTCGGGGTCATCGCGAAACTCGATTCCGATCTCGGCAAGGATGCGGTCCGCAGTGCGCTCGATCGCGTCCAGTGCATCGGGGCCGACGATTTCATGGGGCGGGATGCCCCGCGTGATAAAGGGGGTGCGCAGATGTGCATTGGTAAGATTGGCATCGCTGCGGGCGGCGCGCTGACGGGCACGCCCCTGTCGGCGCGGCTTGGTGCCGTGTTCGGTTGCGATCATTGGAAATCCCTCCCTTACATACGGATTGACACAACTGTCGACATGCGTGACATATCTGGCAAGTGTTTGCGTGTTTCTGCCGAAAAAGGTAGGTCTGCCACCATGACAGATATGATGACTGATATCGCAACCCCTGCCGACGCCTGGCTGAAGGCGGCGTATGACGCTCTGGTGACGCAGGGCGTCGATGCTGTGAAAACCGGTGCTTTGGCGGATAAGCTGGGCGTCGCGCGGTCCGGCCTGTATTGGCATTTCAAGAACCGCAAGGCGTTGCTGGACGCGCTGCTGCTGCAATGGGAACGCAAGAATACCGGCAACTTGGTCGCCCGCACCGAAGCCTATGCAGACACCATAACCGAGGCCGTTTTCAACCTGTTCGATTGCTGGATGGACCTGGACCTGTTCGATTCGCGGCTGGACCGCGCGGTGCGTAACTGGGCGCTGGGCAATGCGCAGGTCACGGCGAAACTGCGCGCGGCGGACACGGCGCGGGTCGCCGCGATCCGCGCCATGTTCGAACGGTTCGGATACACCCCCGAGCAGGCAGAGGCGCGGGCCTTTACCATCTATTACACGCAGATGGGTTACATCGCGATGATCGTGATCGAACCGCTGGAGGAGCGGGTGGAGAAGGCTGCGACATATGTCGAAACCTTTACTGGCGTGTCCCCGTCCGCAGCGGATGTGGCGCGGTTCAAGGCGCGCCACATTTCCTAGGCGCTTACCGCCCGCGACGGTCAGGCACGGCTGTCCGCATAGGCAATGAAGGCGTCGAAACTGTCGGGGTTGGCCATGGAATCGCGGTTCACTACCTTTTCCCAATCACCGCCTAGCAGCAGCTTCTTCACCGGCACTTCCAGTTTCTTGCCAGACAGGGTGCGCGGGATTTCCGCCACCTCGACAATCTCATCCGGCAGGAACCGCGCCGACACGCCCGCGCGGATCGCCGCGTTGATCTTACCTTTCAGCGCGTCGTCCAGCGTGACGCCCTCGGACAGGGTCACGAACAGCGGCATGAAACTGTCACGGCCCAGAAATTCCAGATCGACGACAAGGCTGTCCTGCACCTCGTCCAGCCCTTCGACCGCGCGATAGATTTCGGAACTGCCAAGGCGCAGCCCGCGCCGGTTGATGGTGGCATCGGACCGGCCATAGATCACCGATCCGCCTTCCTCGGTGATTTCGATCCAGTCGCCGTGGCGCCAGACGCCGGGGTAGGTGTCGAAATAGCTGTCATGCAGGCGCGATCCGTCCTCGTCCCCCCAGAAATACAGCGGCATCGAGGGGAGCGGTTCGGTGCAGACCAATTCGCCGACCTCTCCGAACAGCTCGTTGCCCATGTCGTCAAAGGCGCGCACGGCATTGCCAAGCGCACGGCACTGCATTTCGCCCGCGCGAACGGGCAGGGTAGGATTGCCCAGCACGAAGGCGCCCGCAAGGTCGGTGCCGCCGGATATGGGCGCAAGCCAGACATCGGGGCGCACCGCGCCATAGATCCAGTCATAACCTTCCTGGCTAAGCGGCGATCCGGTAGATCCGACCGCATCCAGCGCCGAGAAATAAAGCGTGTCGCGCGGGACAATACCCGCCTTTTGGCAGCCGGTGAAAAACGCCGCGCCCGCGCCGAAATAGGTCAGTTTCTCGCGCGCGACAAAGCGCCAGACCTCTAGCAGGTCGGGGTGGTTGGGCGCGCCGTCGAACATGGCGACCACGGCCCCCTGCGACAGCGCGGACCATTGCGAATTCCACATGATCCACCCCGAGGAGGTCATCCACGAATACCGAGAACAGGGGCCAAGATCCTGATGCAGGGCCTGTTTCGCCCCCTCCAGCAGCACGCCGCCATGGCCATGCACGATGGGTTTGGGGTTTCCGGTGGTGCCCGAGGAATAGACGATCCAGATCGGGTGCGAAAACTCGACCATCTCGACGTTCAGGTCGGTCTTGCGGCTGGTCAGGCTGTTCCAATCCACAGCGCCTGCGGGCAGGTCCGCGACGACGGGCAGCACGATGCGATGTTCAAGGCTGGGCAATTCGCTTGCGATGGCCTCGATCACGTCGCGGCGGTCGATCTGCTTGCCCGCGTGGATATAGCCATCTTGCCAGATCATCACCTTGGGTTCGATCTGCCGGAACCTGTCAAGGATCGCCACATGCCCCATATCGGGTGCGCAAAGCGACCAGATCGCCCCGATGGACGCCGTGGCCAGAAAGGCAATCAGTGCCTGCGGGGTGTTGGGCAGAACGGCCACCACGCGGTCGCCCTTGGTAACGCCCATCTCGCGCAGGTGGCTGGCCACTGACGCAACCTGCGCGGCCAGTTCGGCCCATGTCAGTTCGGTCCGGCCAAAGGTTTCCGATTGCAGGATGACGGCGGTCGCGTCCGGCTTGTCCTCGGCGTGGCGTAGGATCTGATCGGCGAAATTCACGGTCGCACCGGGGAACCAGTCGGCCCCGGGCATCTTGCGTTCGGGCAGCACCGCATCCCACTTGCGGCCAAAGCGGATGTCGAAAACCTCGGCAATCGCGGTCCAGAACCCTTCAAGGTCGGAAATGCTCCATTCCCAGAGCCCGTTGTAATCGAAGAATTCCAGATCGCGGTTTTCGGCAAGCCAGTCGGTGAAACGGGTGATGCGGGCGTTGGCGATACGGTCGGCCGACGGGGTCCAGAGGATCGGGCGTTGGTTTGTCATTGAACGATGGCTCCATGCACCAGCGCCTTGAGTTGGGCGCGCGACGGGTAGGACGAGGACGGGGTGAGCTGGGTGAAGAAGACCACGGACATATCCAGCACGTAATCGACCCAGAACCCGGTAGAGGCCATGCCCCCCCATGCGAAATCGCCTGCCGATCCGGGCACGCCGACCTGCGCGGGGTCCAACACGACAGACCCGCCAAGACCAAAGCCCATGCCGCGCATCGGCTGTTCGGCAAAGCTGCTGGCCCCCATCGAGGCAATGTCGCCGGGCAGGTGGTTGCGCCGCATGAAATCCACGGTGCGCGGCGAAAGCAGCCTGTTGCCACCCAGTTCGCCGCCCCGGCGCAGCATTTCGCAGAATTGCATGTAATCGTCGATCGTGCCGCACAGCCCGCCACCGCCCGACAGCAGGGACGGCGCGTGGAAAAGCGATTTTTCCGGTCGGTCGACACAGCGCAGGGTGTCGCCCGCGCCCTTGTCATTGATCTTCATCGGATCGCCCGCCAGCGGCGTATACAGCGCGGCAAACCGGCCCCGGCGCGATTCGGGCACGTCGAAAGAGGTTTCGGTCATGCCGAGGGGGGCAAAGATTTCCTCGGCAAAGAAGGAATCCAGCGACTTGCCCGACACGACCTCAACCACGCGGCCCAACACGTCGATGCCGACGGAATATTCCCACTTGGTGCCAGGTTTGAAGGCCAGCGGCAATTCGGCCAGATGGTCCACGCGGGTCGCCAGGTCAGGTTCGTCCACGCGGAATGTGATCTTTTGCTCTTCCATGTGGCGGGGCAGGACGCCGGGATTGAACGGGTAGGAAAGACCTGAAGAATGGGTCATCAACTCGCGCAAGGTCGGCGCGCGGCAGGGGGTCGTCTGGCTGATATCGGTGGTGCCGGGTCGCAGCGCCTGCATGTCCTTGAAGGACGGGATGAAATCCGACACGGGCGCATCCATGTGGAACAGCCCGCGTTCGGCCAGCATCATGATGGCCACGGAAGTTACCGGCTTGGTCATGGAATAGATGCGCGCCACAGTATCGCGGCTGAAGGGCGCGCCGCTTTCCAGATCACGCAAGCCGCAATCATGGTAATATACCTCGTCCCCGCTGCGGCGGATCAGGACAGAGCAGCCGGGATATTTCCGCTGGTCCACGTAAGATTGCATCCAGTCCGCGATGCGGTTCAGCCGCGCGGAATCAAAGCCGTGGCTCGGCGTCATGTCGTTTCCTCCCTATCCGTTGTGCAGAATTGTGTTTCACATGCGAAGCAGAGGCAAGCGGCTTTGCCGGAAACGCGGCATTTGCCTGTGAATTAGGCAAACGGGCGGCGATCACGGCCCGCCCAGCGGAATTTCATTTTTTACCAGTTGATAAAAAATAGAATCGTGGCAGAGTTGAATGAGCGAACAACAGCGGAGGGTCACATGACCGAAAAGGCCTATGCAGCCGGTATCCAGTCGGGACGCCTGCCACAGACGGATTACGCGGCAAACTTCACCGATTTGCATCCGGCGCTTGATGCGCACGAAGCCGCCGTGGCGGCAGACCGGTGCTATTTCTGCCATGATGCACCCTGTATGACGGCATGTCCCAGCGACATCGATGTGCCGTTGTTCATCCGCCAGATTGCCACGGGCACGCCCGAGGCAGCGGCGAAAACGATTTTCGAACAGAACATTCTTGGCGGGATGTGCGCCCGCGTCTGCCCCACCGAAACCCTGTGCGAAGAGGTCTGCGTGCGTGAGGTGGCCGAGGGCAAGCCGGTCGAAATTGGCCGCTTGCAGCGTTATGCCACCGATACGTTGATGGCAAGGGGCGTGCATCCGTTCACCCGTGCCAAGGCAACGGGCAAGCGCGTGGCAGTTGTAGGGGCGGGGCCCGCGGGCCTGTCCTGCGCGCACCGGCTGGCAATGAAAGGGCATGACGTAGTCACCTATGACGCGCGCCCCAAACCCGGCGGGCTGAACGAATACGGCATCGCGTCTTACAAGGCACCGGAGGGCTTCGCCCAAGCCGAGGTGGACTGGCTGATGAAGGTCGGCGGGATCACGGTTGAAAACGGCAAGGCGCTGGGCCGCGATATCACTCTGGATGGGCTGAAGGGCGATTTCGACGCGGTGTTCCTTGGCCTTGGCCTTGGCGGTGTGAACGCGCTGTCGCTGGAGGGCGAGGATAAGGACGGCATCGCGGATGCGGTGGATTTCATTGCCGACCTGCGACAGGCGTCCGACTTGTCGGCGCTGCCCATCGGGCGTGACGTGGTGGTGATCGGGGGCGGCATGACCGCAGTCGATGCCGCTGTGCAGGCCAAGTTGCTGGGCGCTTTGAACGTCACGCTGGTCTACCGGCGCGGGCGCGACCGGATGAACGCCAGCGTGTTCGAACAGGATCTTGCGGCCTCCAAAGGGGTGCGGATCGTGACCCATGCGGTGCCGGTTGCGGTGAAGGGCAATGGCGCGGTGCGCGAAGTGGTGTTCGACTACGTCGACGAAGCGATGCAGCCCACCGGCGCACAGCTGACCCTGCCCGCCGACCAGGTGTTCCGTGCCATCGGCCAGACGCTGGTGGGCGATGGTTTGCCCGATCTGGAGGGGCGCAAGATCGCCGTTACCGGCGCGGGGCGCACCAGCATCGCAGGCGTCTGGGCCGGGGGCGATTGCGCCGCAGGCGGCGATGACCTGACCGTGACGGCAGTGGCCGAAGGCCGCGACGCCGCCGAAGACATTCACACTGCGCTCAGCCGCTGACCGACCCGCAGGGAGAGACACAAATGGCAAATCTTGCATCCGATTTCGTAGGGATCAAATCCCCCAACCCGTTCTGGCTGGCCTCGGCCCCGCCCTCCGACAAGGAATACAACGTCCGCCGCGCATTCGAGGCAGGCTGGGGCGGTGTCGTCTGGAAAACCCTGGGCGAGGAAGGCCCGCCCGTTGTCAACGTCAACGGCCCGCGCTACGGCGCGATCTTTGGCGCCGACCGCCGCCTGCTGGGCCTGAACAATATCGAACTGATCACCGACCGCCCGCTTCAGCAGAACCTGCGCGAAATCAAGGCGGTGAAACGCGACTATCCTGACCGCGCCGTGGTGGTCAGCCTGATGGTGCCTTGCGAAGAACACGCGTGGAAAGCGATCCTGCCGGTGGTCGAGGAAACCGGTGCCGACGGGATCGAGCTGAACTTTGGCTGCCCCCACGGGATGAGCGAGCGCGGCATGGGCGCGGCAGTGGGGCAGGTGCCCGAATACATCGAAATGGTCACCCGCTGGTGCAAGCAAAACACCCGCATGCCGGTGATTGTGAAATTGACGCCAAACATCACCGACATCCGCCAACCGGCACTGGCGGCGCAGAACGGCGGGGCGGATGCGGTGTCGTTGATCAATACGATCAATTCGATCACCTCGGTCAATCTGGACCTGTTCGCACCGGAGCCGACCATCGACGGCAAGGGGGCGCACGGCGGCTATTGCGGCCCGGCGGTGAAGCCTATCGCGCTGAACATGGTCGCGGAAATCGCACGCAACCCGGAAACGGCTGCGCTGCCGATTTCCGGCATCGGGGGCGTCACCACATGGCGCGACGCGGCCGAATTCATGGCGCTGGGCGCGGGCAATGTGCAGGTCTGCACCGCAGCCATGACCTATGGGTTCAAAGTGGTGCAGGAGATGATCTCGGGCCTGTCGCAATGGATGGATGAAAAGGGGCTGGACAGCACATCCCAGATCACCCGCCGCGCGGTGCCAAACTGTTCCGACTGGCAGCACCTGAACCTGAATTACATCGCCAAGGCCAAGATCAGCCAGGACGATTGCATTAAATGCGGCCGCTGCTATGCCGCCTGCGAGGATACCTCGCACCAAGCCATCGCCATGAGCGAGGACCGCACCTTTACCGTCAAGGACGAAGAATGCGTAGCCTGCAACCTTTGCGTCAACGTCTGTCCGGTCGAAGGCTGCATCACGATGGAGCCTATGGCTGCCGGAACCACCGATCCGCGCACCGGGAAACCGGTCGAGCCGGAATACGCCAACTGGACAACCCATCCCAACAATCCGGGCCGGGTGGACGCGGCAGAATAGGAACGGGGTGGGCGCAGCCTCCCGCACCCGTTGCAAAGATCAATGGGCTTCCCCCTGAAGTATTTGGCGCAAAATGAAGATCGCAGCCAATTGTTTTCATTTTGCAAGAAATACTCCGGGGAGCGCGAGGGGCTGGCCCCTCGCACCGCCGCTTGCCGCATGTGGCAAGCATGAAAAAGGGCCGCGCGGGACGAACCGGCGGCCCTTTCGTTCGTCAGGCGGAAACGTCAGCCGCCGTGTTTCTTGATCAGGCCCTTTGCCTGTTCGATCAGCGCCATGCCGTCGATGCCCTTGGCCTCCATGTCCTTGACCCAGCGCTGCACGACGGGTGTCGCCTTGGTTTCCCAACAGGCAACTTCCGCCTCGTCCAGCGTGACGATGGTGTTGCCGGCCTTCTCGGCGATGTCGCGGCCGGGCCTGTCGTAGTCATACATGACCTGCGCGGCGAATTCGGCCAGTTTCTGCCCCGATTCCGCGTCAATGGCGGCGCGAATGTCATCGGGCAGGCTGTCGTACTTGGCTTTGTTCATCACTATGATGATGGTTGCGGTATAAAGTGCCTCTTTGCCGCCGAATTCCGTATGGTTGGTCACAAGTTCGGAAAGTTTGATGGCCCGGGTCACTTCCCACGGGATCACGGTGCCGTCGATCACGCCTTTGGACAGCGCCTCGGGGATCGCGGGCAGGGGCATGCCGACAGGGGTCGCGCCCAATTCGCCCAGCATGTCGGAAATCACGCGGGTGGGACCGCGCAGTTTCTTGCCTTCGATGTCTTCCAGTTTGCTAACGCCTTGCTTGGTGTGGATTACGCCGGGACCATGTACCCATGCGCCCAGCACTTTGACGTCGCTGTATTCACCGTCTTGCAGGTCGGTTTCCACAAGTTCCTGAAACGCCTTCGATGTGGCGACCGGGTCGGTCATCATGAAGGGCAGTTCGAACACTTCGGTCTTGGGGAAGCGACCGGGGGTATAGCCCACCACGGTCATGACGATATCGGCCACGCCATCCACGGCCTGATCCATCAGGTCTGGCGGACGACCGCCAAGGGCCATCGCATCGTAATGTTCGATCTTCAGCTTGCCGCCGGTCGCCTCTTCGACGCGGCTTGCCTAGGGTTTCAGGATATGTTTCGGCACTGTCGCGGGGGGCGGCAGGAATTGGTGCAGGCGCAGGGTGACATCCTGCGCGAAAGAGGCGGTGCCGGTCAGGCCAAGCGCAAGCGCCGCCCCTGCCACCGACTGGATCAGTGTTCTGCGTTTCATATGTGGTTTGTCCTCCCAGACTGTGCCGGTATGTTCCGGCTTGCTTTTGAAGCCTTGCAAGACAGCGTCCCGCAAGGGCAACAAGTTATTTCGCATAGCTATGCCGGGCTTGCGCCAGCCGCATCATTTCAACAGCACCGGCAGGTGGCGCGGGCCGCGGACACCAAAGCCATAGAAATCCACCGCCGCAGGGTCGGCCAGTTCCATGTCGGGGAAGCGGTCGAACAGCAGCGGTAGCATGATATTGGCCAGCATCCGCCGCGCCACGTGGGTGCCCTGGCAGAAATGTGGCCCGTTCCCAAAGGCTTGGTGCGGCACCTTTGCGCGATGGATGTCGAACAGGTGGCCAGTGTCGCCGTAAATCTTCTCGTCCCAATTGGCCGAGGCCTGAATGGTCATCACCCCATCGCCCTTGGGAATGTGAAAGCCGTGGATCTCCGTGTCATCCGTCACAAGCCGTGACGAGACCTGGATCGGCGCGACCCAGCGTACGCCTTCTTCAAACGCTTGCATCCACATGCCGTCCTCTTTGCACGCGGCGAATTGATCGGGGTTGGACAGCAGGCCGTAGATGATGGTCAGCAGGGCATCGCGCGGCTCGTTGATGCCGCCACCGATGGCGATCTTGATGTTGGACCAAATCTGGCTTTGCGCAATGGGGTCTTCCGCATTGATCATCACGGACATTGCCGACTGATCGGGATCGGCGCGCAGCCGGTCCGCGGCTGCGGCGAACAGGGCGTCCATCTCGTCGTTGGCCTTGTCGCATTCGGCGAACAGCGCATCGGACCAGCCGAAATTGCCAGCCCCGTCGATCAGGATCTGGCTCCAGCGCCGCAAATCGTCGTCTGACGCCTCGGGGATGCCCAGAAGATGCGTCAGGCATCGCGCGGCGAAGGGGCCGGCGAGGGTGGGGAACAGGTCCACCACCTCGCCCTTGGGCAGGCGGGCGACATAGTCTTCGGCGATTTTGGTATAGATCGGCTCCCAGCAGGTTTTGATGTTGCGGGCGGTGAAGGCGGGTGCCATGGCGCCGCGTTCGGCTTGGTGTTCGGCCCCGTCCTTGCGCATCAACGTATGAGCGCGAAAGGCCCGTTCCATCGGTGTGTTCGGATCATTGGACGAAAAAAGGTCCGGCGTGTCCTTGACGTATTCCGTGTCCTCGGCGCGGGTCAGCAGGGTGCGGCCCGTCAAATCCGTGGGCCGCACCCATGCCTCGGCCATGCACAAATGGTTGCGCGGGCAGATCGGGCAGATCGCGGCAGGGTTGGAACGGGTCAGTTAGCTGCGGGCAGCGGTGGGTTTGCACCCTACCATCGCCGGATCGTTTAACAGGTCGTCTTGGACGGATTGGAATCCACGGGCGCACAGAACAGGCGATACAAAAGCTGGATCACCTCGTATGTGTTGGCGTCCGCAAGGCTGTAATAGATCGTCTTTCCCTCGCGCCGGGTGGTCACCAACCCCTCTTCGCGTAGGCGGGCCAGCATCTGGCTGACGGCGGCCTGACGGATTTCCAGCAGGCCTTCCAACTCTCCCACGGATTTTTCGCCCGAGCCGAGGTGGCACAGGATCATCAGCCGCCCTTCATGGGCAAGCGTCTTTAGGTAGGCGGCGGCGCTTTCTGCGCTGCGGGCCATTTCCGAAGGCGGGGCAGGAGGGGTCTGCATGTTCACGTTAGGATTACCCTGATCGTTCTTTTCAAATGCCATAGCACGGCTCTGCGCATGGCGCGAGGGTACGGCGTATCCACTTCAACAATGGTGCTTTTTGCCAAAAACTCAAGGCTTGGCGGATATTGCGCGGCGGGGGGTGTCCGCCGCGCTTGCCTGCCGCCCAATGATCAGGCGTCTTTCAGGATGATCACGTTGCGCCGTGCCGCGCCGGATTTGGTATCGGCGATCGCCTCGTTCACCTGGTCCAGAGTCCAGCGGCCGGAAATCAACTCGTCCAATTTCAGGCGACCCTGTTGATACAGGTCCACCATCCAGGGGATGTCTTTCTTGATGACGGTATCACCCATCATTGTGCCTTCGATCCCCTGACCTGCGTTGGCCATGATCAGGGGCGAATAGCTGGCATTCTGCCCGAAATGGGGCATGCCGACCATGATCACGCGGCCGCCGTTCGCCAGATAGCGGGGGGCGCTGTCATAGACAGCGGCAACGCCCACTGTGACCAGCACCGCATCGGCTCCGCGGCCAAGTATTTTCTTGACCGCGCCGAAGGGTTTGCCCTCGGCCAGCACACCGTCTGTCGCGCCGAATTCCTTTGCGACCGCCAGCTTGTCCTCGTTCATGTCTACGGCGACGATGCGGCGGGCACCGGCGATGCGCGCGCCCTGGATGGCGTTCAGGCCAACGCCCCCCGCGCCGATCACCACAACGTCCTGCCCGGGGCGGATGTTCGCGGCCTTCACCGCTGCGCCGACGCCAGTGATGACGCCGCAGGACAGCAGAGATGCGACCTCCATCTTCACGTCGGCGGGGATTTTCACGACCTGGGACTGGTCCACCACGACCTTTTCGGCGAATGCCCCGCAGGCCAATCCCTGCGACAGGGCGCTGCCGTCCGGCAGGGACAGCGGCCCTTTGCTTTCGTCATAGGGCGTTTCGCAGATCGCGGGGTGGCCGGTGCCGCAGCTGTCGCAGGTGCCGCAGGCGCGGATCAGCGTAACGCAGACGGTATCACCCACTTCGAACCCTTTGACGCCCGCGCCGAGGGCCGTGATCTTGCCCGCGGCCTCGTGGCCATAGACGGCTGGCAGCTGCCCGCCAAAGCCGCCCTGCCAGTAGGAAATATCGGAATGGCAGACCGCGACGGCGTGCATGTCCACCTCGATCTCGCCCAGTTCGGGTGCGCGCAGTTCCACTTCTTCGATGGTCAGGGGCGCGCCGTGTACGCGGCAGACAGCAGCTTTGATCTTGGTCATGGGTTTTCCTCCGGTAAAGCCGATTGGTTGGGAGCGAAGATGCCCTTGGGGCAGCTTATCCTCAAGTGCGAAAATGAATTCCGATGGGCGAAATTACGTTACGGTATCGCCTTTCGGTGTGCGAACGAAGGCAATGATTGCCAGAACCATGAGCCCAGCCGACACCATAAAGGGCGCGCCGGGCAGGTAAATTGGCGCCTCGGGGCGGGAAAAGACGGCAAACACTTGCGTGGCGACAATGGGGTGATGATCATCGCCAGCGAGGCGAGCGAGGTCTGCACGCCCTGAAGCGTGCCCTGCATGTCGTCATCGACGATCTGCGATGTCATGCCCTGAAGTGCGGGCAGCCCCACGCCCGCGATGCCAATGATCGGTATCAGCCACAGCAGCAGCGTGCCAGAGGCGATCACCGTGAGAATCAGCAGGG
This sequence comes from Rhodobacteraceae bacterium UBA3069, assembly GCA_002366795.1. Classification (GTDB taxonomy): domain Bacteria; phylum Pseudomonadota; class Alphaproteobacteria; order Rhodobacterales; family Rhodobacteraceae; genus UBA3069. Next base: position 13,040 of record DFBX01000054.1, read on the forward strand.
ACAGCAGTTCCAGCATCAGCCCGAACAGCACCGCGCCGCGCTGCCCCATCAGGCGAATGGCGGGGCCGACCAGCGCCCCTTGGGTGATGGCCAGCGACAGCCCGTAAATGGCCAGCGACAGGCCGATCAAGACGGGCGTCCAGCCAAACCGCGCGGCTGTGAAGAATGGCCAGATCGCCGGGTAGACCGCGGTGGACACATGATACAGGAACACCACCCCCAATAGCGGCGCGGCCCCCTTGATGCGGGCAATATCGGCAAAGGCCGACAGCGGATTGGCGCGTCGCCAGGAAAACGGTCGCCGGATACGGTCTGTGACCGTCTCGCTCAGCACGAAATACCCCAACGTGGCATTGGCCAGCGCCAGTGCGCCCGCAGCGATGAAGGGCGCACGGGTGCCCAGTTCGGCCAGCAGTCCGCCGATCGCCGGGCCCAGCACAAAGCCGATGCCAAAGCCCGCACCGATCAAACCGAACCTTGCGGCCTTTTCATGCGGGGCCGAGATATCGGCCATGTAGGCCGCCGCCGTAGCATGGGTGGCCGAGGCGATGCCGCCAAGGATACGCGCCGCCAGCAGCAGCCAGATCGTACCGGCAATTGCCATCAAGCCGTGGACCATCGCCACCACTACAAGTGAAACCAGCAGCACGGGCCCGCGCCCTTTCGCATCCGAAAGCGACCCCAGCAGCGGTGCGAACAGGAACTGCATCACGGCAAAGACCGTCTCCAGCACCCCGCCCCAGATCGCCGCATGGGCCAGGTCGCCACCTGATACTTCGCGGATCAGGTCGGGCAAAACCGGAAGGATCAGCCCGATCCCCATGGCATCGATCACCACGGTCATCACGATCACGAAAATGGGCAAACGGGTCATGCGGACACTTTCACGGGGGGCGGTTCGCGGGCAACCTATTGGCTGCGCCGCGCGCAGGAAAGCCGCAATGCGCGATCAGACCTCTTTTGCCTGCGCGGCAAAGGCGCGGGCATCCTGGGCGGAATGACCCATCTGCCGTGCGGGGTCGAAAACATCCGCCGTGTCCATCTGCGGATAGTCGCGGGCCGTCAGGGTTTGCAGGGGGGTGTCCGATGTCATCGCCTCTTTGCACAGTGCCTTGATCGCGGCTTGGGCATCGGGGCGGGGCAGGGTTTCGGCAAGCCGGAAGGACAGCGCCTCGGCGTGGATCAGGCCAAGGCCTGTCGCTAGGGGCGTGGCCATGGCATCGGGGTTCGGGGCGATATTGCCTGCCAGATCCCGCGCGCGGATCAGGGCGGAGGAGGCCGAGAGGCAAAGCTGCGGCAGGGTCAGCCATTCGGTGAACCATGCCGCGCCGTCGCGCTGTTGGCGGTGGATGCCCGCGCCTTGCAAGACGGCGTTCAGACCCACGGTCTGCCGCGCCAGCGCCACCATGGCCGAAGGGGCCACGGGGTTTTGTTTCTGCGGCATGGTCGATGACCCGCCCGCGCCGTCAAGGGTGACTTCGCTGATGCCCGATTGCATCATCAGGGTCAGGTCCTCGCCCATCTTGGCCAGCGCCACCGAAAGCCGGGTCAGCCAGTCAGACAGGGCCATGATAGGGCCGCGGTCGGAATGCCAGCTGCGGGCCGGATCGTTCAGGCCAAGCGCCTTTGCCAACGCCGCGCGGGTTTCTGCGGCCTGCGGCCCCAGCGCCGCGCCGGTGCCGGATGCGCCGGACAGCGACACCCACAGCACCCGTTCGCGCAGGTTTTCCATTTCGTCCAGAAGGCCCAAAAGGGGGGTGCCCCAGCCCGCCACGACCGCGCCGAAGCTGGTGCCTGTGGCATATTGCCCATAGGTGCGCGCGGCCATGGGGGTATCGGCATGTTCGCCTGCCATCGCGCCAAGCGCGCGAATGGTGGCGCGCAGGGCCTCTTCGTTCTGGTTCAGCATCTGGCGGACGCGCAGTATCAACCCCGTGTCCATGATGTCTTGGGATGTGGCACCCCAATGCAGGAATTGCGCGTGTTCCGGTGCCTCCAGCGCCTTGCGGATCGCGGCCACCAACCCCGGCACGGTCACGCCATTGGTGCCCGTCGCATCGGCCAGCCCCGCCGGGTCGATCTGAATTTCCATCAACGCGCGGTGCAAGAAGGCCGCGGCGGTTTCAGGGATCACGCCAAGGGTTCCCTGCACCTTGGCCAAGGCCCCCTCGACCAGCATCATCGCGCGCACCTCGGCCGTGTCGGTGAAGAGCTTGCCCACCTCGCCCGAGGGAAACAGGCGGTTGAAAAGCGGGCTGTCAAATACCGAAGCGGCCATGGGTTATCCCTTTGCGATGCTGTCCAGAAGCCCGGCCAACCCGTCGGGGTCGGCGAAAAAGGGCGAATGCGCGGTGTTCATGCTGTGGACCGTGGTCGGAGGCCAGTCCTGCACCATTTCGGCTTGGAAATCGGGGGGGATTGTGCGGTCATCAAGGCAGCGGATGTAGTGGCGCGGCACACTTTCATAGCGGGCCGTTGTCGGGACCGGAACCGAGGTCGGCTGCGTCGCCTGCACGCAAAGGCGCGGGATGGCGTAAGCCAGCGTTTCGGGCGGGCAGTCGTGATAGAACAGCGGTTCGATCATGCCGGGATCAACGGTCCAGCCTTTGCGATTCTCGGTCATGCGGATCGCGGGCAAGAGTGGCTGTTCCTTTGCCTGCATCCGGCGCTGGGCCAGCGACAGCCCCGGCGCGGGGACATAGGCGCAAAGATAGATCAGTTGGGTGATCTTTTCAGGCGCTGCCTCGGCCGCGGCGGTGATCGGATAGCCGCCCATGGAGTGACCGACCAGCGTGACAGGCGTGTCGATCACATCAAGGATCGCATCGCGATAGCCATCAAGCGTTACCTCGGTATAAGGCGTTTTGTCATCGCCATGGCCGGGTAGGTCGATGGCGCGGGCGGTGTGCCCCAGCCGTTCAAGCGCGGGGATCACGTCGCGCCAGCACCATGCGCCATGGGCTGCGCCGTGGATCAGAAGGAAGTCGGCCATTGGTCACCTTGGAATAGAAAAAGGGTGCGGTTACCCGCACCCTAGCTTTGCTTGCCCGGCTTGTCGCCTTAGATGTCGAGGAAGACGGTTTCGCCCTCGCCTTGCAGGCGGATGTCGAAACGGTATTGCCCCTCGCCGACCTTCCTGGCGATCAACGTGTCCACGCGGTTGCGCTGCTCGATCCGGTTCAGCAGGGGATCGTTCGCGTTATCCTCGTCCTCGAAATAGATGCGGGTTTGCAGGCCGGTGTTGATGCCCCGCGCCACGATCCAGAGCGAGATATGCGGCGCCTGCATCGCTCCGCCGCGGGCCGCGACAGCCCCCGGTTTCACGGTGCGCAGGGTGAACAGCCCGGATTCCGCATCGGCGGCGAAACGGCAATGTCCAGCCGCGGCGGGATCGGCCCCGTCCTGCCCGGCGAACTTGCCCGCGGCATCGGGCTGCCAGCTTTCGATCAGCGCGTCACGCAGCGCCCAGCCGGTGCCGTCGATCACCTCGCCGGTAATCTCGATCACTTCGCCCTTGGCGCCATCCGCGATGGGAGAGGTGCCGATTTCGGTCGCGTAATAGCCGCCGTTGCCCGCATAGGTGGGCATGAGGCCGATATGCACGTAAGGCCCGGCAGTCTGCGAGGGGGACTCCACAAGATAGTCGAGTTTCTGGACCATATCACATACCCTCCAGCTTGTTTTCAAACATGGTTTGGCGACGCCCGCGCAGCACGATGTCGAACTTGTAGGCCAGGAAATCCAGCGGACGCGAATGTGCCATGTCCAGCGGCGCGACAAGACGGTCCAGCTGGCTGCGATCCTTGATCGTCGCCGCGATGGGGCAACGGTCGATCAGCGGGTCACCTTCGAAATACATCTGGGTGATCAGGCGCTGGCCAAAACTGTGTCCGAAGACCGAGATGTGGATGTGCATGGGCCGCCAGTCATTGGCGCGGTTCGGCCAAGGATAGGCACCGGGGCGGATGGTCAGGAATTCGTAATACCCGTTCTCATCCGTGATCGTGCGCCCGCAGCCGCCGAAATTGGGGTCGAGCGGTGCAAGGTAGGTGTCTTTCTTGTGGCGGTAGCGCCCGCCTGCGTTGGCCTGCCATATCTCAACCAGCGTATGCGGCACGGGGCGACCCATTTCTTCCAGCACGCGGCCATGCATCAGGATGCGTTCGCCCACGGCGGGGGCTTTGCCTCTCGTGAAATTCAGGATCAGGTTATTGTCCAGATCGCCGATCAGGGAATGGCCGAAACGCGGCCCTGTTTCCTCGGACGGGGTGGATTCCATCGACAAGAGCGACCAGCGCGGCGAGCGTGGAACAGAGGTTTTGTAGTCGATATCATAGGCGGGCGGATGGATCGCGCGGTTGCGCGGCACCAGCGGGCCAAGGTCGCGGTTGTCAGACATCGTGGTCTTTCTCCTCCATTTCGGCATAGGCCGCCTTGGCGATTTTCAGCGCGTGGTTGGCGCGGGGCACGCCCGCGTAAATGGCGACATGCTGGAACGCCTCCAACACGTCCTGTTTGCTGGCGCCGGTGCGGGCGGTGGCGCGGATATGCATTGCGATTTCTTCGAAATTGCCGGTGGCAGCCAGCAAGGCCAGCGTCAGCATGGACCGTTCGCGCAAGGATATCCCGTCCGATGCCCAGACATTGCCCCAAGCCCCTTCGGTGATCAGGGTCTGGAAGGGTTCGTCAAAATCGGTTTTCAGGCCTTCGGCGCGGTCCACATAGGCGTCGCCCAGAACCTTACGGCGGACCTTCATTCCTGCGTCGAAACGATCAGACATGGCCAACCTCATTGAAGAATTTGGTCAGAACCCTGGCGTATTCTTCGGGCTGTTCGACGCACGGCAAATGGCCCGCGCGGCGGATCAGGTGAAATTGCGAGCCGGGGATCAGATCGACGGTTTCGCGCACCAGATCGGGCGGGGTCGATCCGTCATCCGACCCGGCAATGCCCAGCGTGGGCAGGCGCAGGCCAGATGTGGGCGTGTAGAAATCGGTGCCTGAAATGGCCGCAGAACAGCCCGCGTACCCATCCACTGATTGCTGGCACACCATGTTGCGCCACGCGTGCAGTTCATCCGTTTCGCGGAAGGGCTTGGCGAACCACCGTTCCATCACCGCATCCGCCAATGATGCGATGCCGTTCTTTTTCACCGCCCTGATCCGGTTTTGCCACATGGCGGGCTGGCCGATCTTGGCGGCGGTGTTGGACAGGACCATGGCGCGGATCAGGTCCAGCCGTTTAACGGCGAGGCCTTGGGCGATCATGCCGCCGATGGACAGGCCAACGAAGATGCAATCCTTGACCTGCAAATGATCCAGCAGCCGTTCGGCGTCGCGCACCAATGTGCCCATGGAATAGGGGGCGGGCGTCACATCGGTCAGGCCATGCCCGCGTTTGTCATAGCGGATATAGCGCAAGGATTGCGGCAGAAGCGGCAGCACCTTGTCCCACAGGCGCAGGTCGGTGCCCAGCGAGTTGGCAAAGACCACCGGCGCGCCGGAGGGGTCGCCATCCTCGGTGTAGTGGATGTTGATATCATCGAATGCAGCGATTTTCATCAGTAAGGCAGCCCCACATAATTCTCGGCCAGCACCTGTTGCGCGGCCGCATTGTCACGAAGGAAAGCAAGGTCCGCCTTCTGCATCTTGATGTCAAATTCGGACTGGTCGGGGAAGCGATGCAGCAGGTTGGTCATCCACCAACTGAAACGCTCGGCCTTCCAGATGCGGGCAAGGGCTTTTTCGGAATATTTCTCGATCCCTTCGTCCTCGTTATCGGCGTAAAAGGCGCTCAGCCCTTCGAACAGGTAATGGATGTCGGAGGCGGCGGTGTTCAGCCCCTTGGCGCCGGTGGGCGGCACGATATGGGCGGCATCCCCGCACAGGAACAGGCGGCCCCAGCGCATCGGTTCGGTCACGAAGGAGCGCAGTGGGGCGATAGATTTTTCGATCGAGGGCCCGATGACCAGCCGTTCTGCCGCCTCGGTCGGGATGCGGGTTTTCAGCTCGGCCCAGAAGGCATCGTCGGTCCAGTTCTCTGGCGCGTCGGACAGGGAACACTGGATGTAATAGCGCGACAGGTTTGCATTGCGCATGGAACACAGGGCAAAGCCCCGGTCGGAATTGGAATAGATCAGTTCCTGGTCCACGGGGGGCGTTTCAGACAGGATGCCCAGCCAGCCGAAGGGATAGACCTTTTCATATTCGCGCCGCACATCCAGCGGGATTTCCTGTCGGCATGGGCCGTGGAACCCGTCGCAACCGGCCACGAAATCGCAGTCGATCCGCTGCACCGTGCCATCCTGGATGAAGGTCACGTAAGGCGCGTCCGTGTCCAGGTCATGTGGTTTTACGGCGGAACATTCGTGCAGCACAGTGCCGCCCGCCTTGTCGCGCGCTTGATACAGGTCGCGGGTCACTTCGGTTTGGCCATAGACCAGAACGTGACTGCCGGTGAGGGCGGAGAAATCAATGCGGAACTGTTCGTCACCCGCGGCGATCAGGGTGCCGTCATGGACAAACCCTTCGCGGTCCATCCGTTCGGATACGCCGGCGCGGCGCATCAGATCGACAAAACCGGTTTCCAACACGCCCGCACGGATACGGCCCAGCACGTAGTCGCGCGTCTGGCGTTCCAGAACGATGCCTTCGATCCCGGCGGTGTGAAGCAATTGTGACAGCAACAGGCCCGAAGGCCCCCCGCCGATAATGCAGACCTGAGTGCGCATGATTCCCTCCCTGTTCGCATGAGAAGGGTCTCAAAACTAGTTTGCGATGTCAATTAATTTCGACGCGCGCCGCGCAGGGCGCTAGTCCGACAGTTTTTCCAAGGTGCGGGCAAACATGGCCGGGTCCACGTTGCCGCCCGATCCGACGGCGATCACCGCGTCGCCTTCCACCTTGTCGCCATGGAACAGCGCGGCGGCAAGGGCGGCGGCCCCGCCCGGCTCCAGCACGATTTTCAGGCGCAAAAAGGCCAGCGCGGCGGCGTGCAGGCATTCGTCATCTGTCACGACAAGACCCGGCCCGCACAGGCGCTGCATGATGGGAAAGGTCATTTCACCCGGCTGCGGGGTCATGATCGCATCGCAGATCGACCCTGCCATCGCGGCGTTGCGCTGAATCTCGCCAGCCTCTAGCGAGCGTTTCACATCGTCGAACCCCGCAGGTTCCGCCGGACGGGCGCGCAGGCCGGGGGCGTGCCCCTCCAGCGCCAGCGCGATGCCGGCCGTCAACCCGCCACCGCCGCAGCAAACGATCACATCAGCGGTTTCGATCCCTTCTGCACGTGCCTGGGCTGCGATTTCAAGCCCCGTGGTGCCTTGCCCGGCGATCACTTGCGGCTCGTCATAGGGTTTGATCAGGGTCAGACCGCGTTCCGCCGAAATCTGTGCGCCAAGGGCATCGCGATCCTCTTTTTCGCGATCGTAAAGGATCACCTCGGCCCCCAATGCCCGCGTGTTGGCGATTTTCAGCGCGGGCGCGTCCGAGGGCATGATGATCACCGCAGGAACAGCGTGCCGCGCGGCGGCCAACGCCACGCCCTGCGCATGGTTGCCGCTGGAAAAGGCGATCACTCCGCGCGCCCGCTGGGCCACGTCCATGGCGGACAGGGCCGACCACGCGCCGCGAAACTTGAAACTTCCAGTGTGTTGCAGGCATTCGGGTTTCACGAAAAGCCGCCGCCCCGCGATGTCGTCCAGAAAGGGAGAGGACAACAGCGGGGTGACACGCGCATGGCCCTCCAGCCGTTCGGCGGCAGCTTCGATCATCGCAAGGTTCATGCTGTCGCCCCCTTGTTCAGGGCCAGTTGCGCGATGGCGGACAGGTCGGGCACAATATGCTGCGGACGGGCTGGCAGCCGGTCCATCGGCGCGCCCGCGCGGTTCACCCATGCGGTGGTGAACCCATAGGCGGCGGCAGACCCCGCATCCCACCCGTTCGACGACACGAACAGAACCGAGGCCCGGTCGCACCCGAACCGCTGGCCGACAAGATCATAGACCGGCGCGGCGGGCTTGAAGATACCCACGGATTCGACTGAAAGAACGTCATCAAACAGCGCCCCTATGCCTGCGCTGTCCACCGCCCCCTGCAGCATAGCAGGCGAGCCGTTGGACAGAATCGCCATGTTCAGCCCCGCCTGTTTCAGCGCATTCAGAACGGCGGGCACCTCGGGGTAGGCGCCCAGTTCCCAGTACAGCGCCAAAAGGCGGGCGCGCAGGGTTGCGTCGTCCAGCCCGGCGGCCTCCATTGCCCAGTCCAGCCCGTCCTGGGTGACTTGCCAGAAATCGACATGGTCGCCGGTGATCGCCCTGAGCCAGCTGTATTCCAGCTGCTTCAGCCGCCAGTCGCGCGCCAGCCCCTCCCATGTTTGGGCCAGGCGTTCGTTTCCCGGTTCGGATGCGGCGACGCGGGCGGCCGCAGCCACGTCGAACAGGGTTCCATAGGCGTCGAATACGCAGGTGGTGATGGTCATGGCGCGCTCCTCTTTCGGGGCAGTGTGCAGGCTGCAGGGAAGCGCGGCAATGGCAAAGAGCAGTCTGTTTGCAACTCGCGGCGACCCGCGTTACCCTGCGCGCCGTATAAGCCGAGAACCTGCGCGATGCGCGGCCTCGTAACCCACACCCCCCCAACAACATGACTGGATAACTTATGACGCAAGTCAAATCGGGCGATACCGTCCGCATTCACTATACTGGTACGCTGAACGACGGATCCACCTTCGACAGCAGCGAAGGCCGTGACCCGCTGGAGTTCGTGGTCGGTTCCGGCCAGATCATCCCCGGCCTGGACGGCGCGATGCCCGGCATGACCGTTGGTGACAAGAAAGTGGTCGAAGTGGCCGCCGACAACGCCTATGGCCAGCCCGACCCCGCCGCGCGTCAGGCCGTGCCCCGCGCTGAAATCCCCGCCGACATCCCGCTGGATCTTGGCACCCAGTTGCAGGTCCAGACCCCCGAGGGCCAAGTGATGCCCGTGACGGTTGTCGAAGTGACCGAAGCCGAGGTGACGCTGGATGCGAACCACCCGCTGGCTGGCAAGGATCTGACCTTCGCGATCGAGCTTGTGTCGATCGGGTAAGACCGAAACGACAACAAGATGCGAAACGGGCGCGCGGGAATATCCCCACGCGCCCGTTTACGTGCTAGGGCTTGTCGTAATGGATCGGAGGCCGCCATGACGCAAAAGAACAAGAGAATCGAGACGCTGGTCGCGCGGATGCGCGAATTGCAGGACCAGCTGGAGCAGGAAGTCGCCAAGCATGGAGAGGAATTCCGCTATCGTTTGGAAAACGGTCGTGTAATTTTCGACCGCGAGGCGCGGCGCGCCCAAGCAAGGTTCAAGGTCGGTCTGTGGACCTATCTGAAAGGCACGCGACTGCCCTTTGTCCTATCCGCGTCGGTGATCTATTCGCTGATCATACCTTTCGTTCTGCTGGACCTGTTCGTGACCATCTATCAGGCGATCTGTTTCCCGGTTTACGGCATCCCAAAGGTGCGCCGCCGCGATCACATTCGGATCGACCGGCACCATCTGGCCTATCTGAACGCGCACCAAAAGCTGAATTGTGTCTATTGCGGCTATTGCAACGGGGTGCTGGCCTGGGTCCGCGAAATTGCAGGCCGGACCGAGGCCTATTGGTGCCCGATCAAACACGCTGCTCGCGTCGAAGGCACGCACGGGCAATATCCCGATTTCTTGGATTATGGCGATGCCGAGGAGTTCGAGGCGGGGCTGGCGCGGCTGCGTGCGGACGTCACTGCAAGCAAGGATCAATCGGGCAAATAATCCTTTCGTGCCCGATTGATCTGCTCAAGGGATGGTTTTTGGTCGCTACTTGGCGTCGTTTTTCAAGTGTTGATCACTTCCGGCGCAGGCGGATGACCACGTCGACGCTGGCAATTTCCGACCCTTCGGGCGCGTCGGGGATACGGGCGATTTGCAACTGGTCCGAGGGGGCATCAGTCAGCCGCCCCTCGTCTTCCCAGAAGAAATGGGGGTGGTCTGAGGTGTTGGTGTCGAAATAGCTTTTCGACCCGTCCACGGTGATCTCGTGCATCAGGCCAGCGTCGCAGAATGCGCGCAGAGTGTTATAAACCGTGGCAAGGGACACGCTTTCGCCACGCTGGTGGGCCGTGTCGAACAGGCTTTCAGCGGTGACATGGCGGTGCTGTCCGTCACCGATCAACAGCGCGGCCAGCGTCACGCGCTGGCGCGTCGGCCGCAGCCCGACGGTGACAAGCCACTCGGTCCCGCGGGCGGTTTGCTGGGTGTTCAACTGGGTCTTCGGGATCATCACGCGCCTCTCTGCTTCGAATGAATATAAAGGACGCAAATGGTGAATTTCAAATGAAAACCGGTTGCAGGGCTGGCCACGCCACCTTGTGGGCAGGCTTGCAAGGGCGCGGGGCGCGATGCTAGAGGGGGGCGATAGCATAGACAGACCCAAAGGGGGCACGCCTGAATGGCCCAGTATCCGAGCAGTTTCGACAAGGACGACCTTCTGAAATGCGCGCGTGGCGAGCTTTTCGGTCCCGGCAACGCACAGTTGCCTGCGCCGCCCATGCTGATGATGGACCGTATCACCGATGTGTCCGCCGATGGCGGGGCGCATGGCAAGGGGCATATCATGGCCGAGTTCGACATCACACCCGATCTTTGGTTTTTTGAATGCCACTTTCCCGGCAACCCGATCATGCCCGGCTGCCTTGGCCTTGATGGGCTGTGGCAGCTGACCGGCTTCAACCTTGGCTGGCGCGGCTGGCTGGGGCGCGGTTACGCGCTGGGCGTGGGCGAGGTCAAGCTGAAGGGTATGGTGCGCCCCGACCGCAAGATGCTGACCTACAAGATCGATTTCACCAAGGCGATCCAGACCCGCCGCCTGACCATGGGCGTGGCGGACGGTATTGTCGAAGCCGACGGCGAAGTCATCTATGAAGTCAAAGACATGAAAGTCGCTCTTTCCGAGAGCTGATCGCAAGCCAAGCACAGGAGGTGCAAGATGCGCCGAGTTGTCGTCACCGGATCGGGCGTCGTTTCGTCCATCGGGAACAATGCAGATGAAGTGCTGGCCTCGCTCAAGGCTGGCAAATCGGGGATCACCGCGAACGAGGCGATGATCGAACACGGCTTTCGCAGCCAGATCGCCGGTGACGTCAAGCTGGACGTGGCCGAGCATGTGGACAAGCGCACGCTGCGTTTCATGGGGCCGGGCGCAGCCTATGCCTATATCGCCATGGAACAGGCGATTGCCGATTCCGGGCTGGAAGAAAGCGATATCGTGAACCCGCGCACTGGCCTTGTGGCCGGGTCCGGCGGGCCGTCCACCAGCGCCCTGTTCGCGGCGCATCAGACGGCGCTGAAAACCGGCGCGACCAAGCGGATCGGGCCGTTTGCGGTGCCAAAATGCATGTCGTCCACGATTTCGGCCAACCTTTCGACGGCGTTCAAGATCAAGGGCATCAACTATTCCATCACCTCGGCCTGTTCGACCTCGCTGCATTGCATCGGCAACGCGGCGGAACAGATCATGCTGGGCAAACAGGACGTGATGTTCGCGGGTGGCGGCGAGGAACTGGACTGGACCCTGTCCTGCCTGTTTGACGCGATGGGCGCGATGTCCTCGAAATATAACGACACGCCGGAAAAAGCCTCGCGCGCGTTCGACGCGGGTCGCGACGGGTTCGTGATCGGTGGCGGCGGCGGCATCCTTGTTCTTGAAGAGTTGGAGCACGCCAAGGCACGCGGCGCGAAAATCTATGCCGAGGTGACCGGCTATGCGGCCACGTCCGACGGGCACGACATGGTTGCACCGTCGGGCGAGGGCGGTGAGCGCGCCATGCGTTTGGCCCTGCAAACCCTGCCCGAGGATCGCAAGGTCGGCTATATCAACGCCCATGGCACATCGACCCCCGTGGGTGATGTCGGCGAGGTAGAGGCCGTGCGCCGTGTATTCGGCGAGGGCACAACCCCGCCGATTTCCTCGACCAAATCCATGACCGGCCACAGCCAGGGCGCGACCGGCGCACAAGAGGCGGTATACTGCCTGCTGGCGCTGAAACACGATTTCCTGATCCCGTCGATCAACGTGGAAACGCTGGACCCCGCGCTGAAAGAACAAGAGATCGTGACCAAACTGGTCGAGAACGCGGGCCTCGACACGGTGATGACCAATTCCTTTGGTTTTGGCGGCACCAACGGGTCGATGCTGCTGTCGCGCTACCGCGACTGATCCGCGCGGATAATGAGATCACGGAAGGGGGCCAGCTTGGCCCCCTTTTTGCGTTTTGGTTCTAGGTGTTTGATCCCAAGGTTTGATGGTGCGATCATGTCGAATCGCATAGGCCGTGAATATGGTGTGTTCCGGTTGCGTGGCTGCTCAGAAAACTGGATGCCGTTGTCCATTGTCCGGCAGTGGTTTGCCTTTTGCAAACCATGAG
>DFBX01000110.1 GCA_002366795.1 Rhodobacteraceae bacterium UBA3069
TTCGAGGGATAGGGGTATAATATACATCAATGATGTTGATTTAGGTCAATGCCCGTGCATCCCCGCGCGACTAGACCCGTTTCGACCCCTCCTCCAGCACACGTTTTGGAGAAAAAATGAAACGCATTCTTCTGTCCGCCGCCCTGATCGCCACCGCCGGTTTCGCGCAGGCCGAACTGTCCAAGCCCATCGTCGCCTATACCCCGGTGGTGATGAAAAACGCCGATGCGCTGAACCTGACCGACGCGCAGCGCGCCGACGTGGCCGAGTGGAAGGCAACCATGCCCGCCAAGCGCAAGGCGATCGAGGCCGAAACCATCGCCCTGCGCGCCGAATTGCGCCGCGCCATCAACCAAGGCCAGCCGACCGAGGCCCGCCAAGCCCTTGCCGAACAGATCGGCGCCAAGGAAACCCAGCTTTTGATGATGCGCTCGGGTTGCGTCGATCACTGGCGCGCATTGCTGAGCGAGGAACAGTTCGCCAAGATGTTGGAACTGGCAGGCGCGTCTGAATAAACGCCTCTTTCTGGGCAACATGATCCGAAACGGGCGGCCCCATGCGCCGCCCGTTTGCGCATATGTGGCCCCGCCACATATTCCCCGTTGCTTTCCAGCCGCGCCATGCCATGCCATAAGACGACAAATCTTGCGATATTGCATCCCGGCGGGCGTGGGGCCATATATCCCCCGTCCAGATCAGAGGAATCCCGATGACCAACTACCTCGACTTCGAACGCCCCCTTGCCGAAATCGAAGGCAAAGCAGAAGAGCTGCGCGCCATGGCCCGCACCAACGAGGAAATGGACATCGAGGCCGAGGCCGCCGCGCTTGACAAGAAAGCCGTGGACCTTCTGGAAAGCCTTTACAAAAACCTGACGCCTTGGCGCAAATGCCTTGTGGCGCGCCACCCCGACCGCCCCCATTGCCGCGATTACATCAAGGCGCTGTTTACCGAATACACCCCGCTGGCCGGCGACCGGAACTTTGCCGACGACCACGCGGTGATGGGCGGGCTTGCCCGCTTCAATGACCAGCCGGTGATGGTGATCGGCCACGAAAAGGGCAACGACACCAAGTCGCGGATCGAACATAACTTCGGCATGGCCCGCCCCGAGGGCTACCGCAAGGCGATCCGCCTGATGGAAATGGCCGACAAGTTCGGCCTGCCCGTCGTGTCACTGGTGGACACCCCCGGCGCCTACCCCGGCAAAGGTGCCGAGGAACGCGGGCAGTCCGAGGCCATCGCGCGCTCGACCGAAAAATGCCTGCAACTGCGCGTGCCGCTGGTTTCGGTTGTCATTGGCGAGGGCGGATCGGGCGGCGCGGTCGCATTCGCCACGGCCAACTGCCTGGCGATGCTGGAACATTCCGTCTATTCCGTGATTTCGCCCGAGGGCTGCGCCTCGATTCTGTGGAAGGATGCGGAAAAGATGCGCGAAGCCGCCGAGGCGCTGCGCCTGACCGCGCAAGACCTGATCAAGCTGGGCGTGACCGACCGTGTCATCCCAGAACCCGTGGGCGGCGCGCACCGCGACTCCGCGTCAGCCATCGCATCGGTAGGCACCGCGATTTCCGCAATGCTGGCCGAACTGTCCGGCAAATCCGGCGATGAATTGCTGGCCGACCGCCGCCGCAAATTCCTTGATCTGGGGTCCAAGGGGCTGGCGGCCTAAAGCGCCTCAAGACACGGTTCAGTGAACGCTGCCCTTGCCGGGGGCCAGCCCCCAACGCACGAACATCCGCGCGATCAGTGACATGACCGTCACCTGCGGGTGCGAACGCACGGCCGGGGTGCCGGTTCCGCGCGCAATATCCACTTTCTCGCGCAGGTAATCGCAGTGCTGGTCCACCAGCCAGCCCGACACCGGCGTCAGGGTATCCCATGCGTCGTGGCGCTCTTCCGCGACCAGAAGGCAGGCATTGGCACCGTCTTCCCGGATCGTGATGCGGGCGACCGATCCACGCGCGGTCATTTTTCCTTGAGGGTCCGCAATCAGCCATTGGGTCAGCTGGTAATCCGGCCCCTCCTCGACGATCCGCACAAAGCAATCTGGTTTGGGCATGGCTTGCGGTTCGGGCAGTCCAAAGGTCTGAAGGTCTGAAGGTCGGGAAAAACAAAGCCGAAACTCAGGGGAAAGAAACCGTGCTCATCGACGGGGCCGGAATAACTGCCCTCCCGCTTCTGGTTCGGATAGGTGAACATGATCTCGCGCAGCGCCTTGGCGGGCACCGGCAGGCGCGCCTTGCGGTGCAGGTCGCGCATCTTGCACCCGATCCCCGTAGTCGAGGTGATCAACACCGTCACCCCCAAGGTCAGCACGAACCACGCCCCAGCAAAAGTGCGGGCACAAGGACGGGTTCAAGGTGCAACCTGCCCGCGAACAGATACGAACCCGCCAAAACCACACTGCCAGTGACAGATCCTGTAACGATGTCGATCCAGCCGCCCGGAAACAGCACGTTGTGCAGCGCAACCAGCGCCAAAGCCGCGATGCCCCATGCCAGCGGGGCGGCGCCCCAAGGCATCGCGCCACCACTCAGCACCGATCCGGCCAACATCCCCACCCAAAGCAGAGCCGCGCAAACCAGCGTCAAGCGGCGCAGCAGGAACAGGC
The DNA here is from genome assembly GCA_002366795.1 of Rhodobacteraceae bacterium UBA3069. GTDB lineage: Bacteria > Pseudomonadota > Alphaproteobacteria > Rhodobacterales > Rhodobacteraceae > UBA3069. Next base: position 2,615 of record DFBX01000110.1, read on the forward strand.
GATAGGTCACATCCTTCATCGTCTTGGGCAAATGGGTCATGCGGGGGCCTCGGCACTTGGGAAATACAGGACCATCTTGCCGCAAAACGGGGCCATTTCATGCCCACCGCATGGAATTACGCAGTCAAAGGAACTGCTCCAGCCCCAATTCCGCGATCAGCCGGAAATATCCCAAAAGTACCATCAGGAAGAACAGGATCAGGATGATCTCGTATTTGAAGTGATGCGCGTGGAAAAAGCTGCGGTCCTTGTGGTGTAGGATATCCATCAATTCATCGCCAAAGCGCACCGACAGGAACGTGCCCGCCGCAGACAGGCCGATCACCGCCCAATAGGGCATGGGCATGGTCAGTATCTGGTGCAGCGCCCGCGTAAGAACCGTCGTGTCGTAGAATTGTGGAAAGCCAAGGATCGCCGCTATGTTCAGCCCAAGGGCCACGGCCCAGACCAGCAATTCGGACAGCACCATGCGAATGCCGAACAGCAGGCGCAGCGGGAAATCCAGCAGGAAACCGGCATCCGCAACAGGGGTACAAAGCACGAAGAACGACCATGTCAGCGCGGCGGCAACGCCCCCCGTCGCCACGTCGTATTCCACGCTAAGGTAGATGAAATACCCCGCCAGCAGCGCCACCAGCAGCAGAAACTTGATCAGGACCTGACGGCCCGGCTTGTCTTGTAACACGTTCATGTTTCGCAGCCCTACCCTTGCAACATCTTCAAGCCTTGCGTTACGTCCGACCGCACCGCCAGTCGCAGCCCCGGTTCGTCCCCCGCCTTCAGCGCGGAAATGATAAGCCGGTGATATTGCGGCGGGTCGCGCCGTTTCAGCCGCACGTAAAGCGCCCGCATGGTCGGCCCCATTTGCAGCCAGACGGTTTCGGCCATGGCCAGCATCGCGGGAGCCTGCGCGCGCAGGTAAAGCGTGCGGTGAAACTCAAGGTTGGTGCGGATATAGGTCACCGCATCCTGCCGCATCGCCGCATCCCCCACAGCCGAATTGATCGCCTGAAGCCGGTCGATCAGCGCCATGTGGGCACGCGGCAGGGCGCGGCTGGCCAGCTCCACCTCGATCAGGGACCGCAGCGCGGCCAGCTCCTCGATCCGTTCGTTGGACAGCTCGGGCGTGGACACACGCCCCGACGATGACAGCGTTAGCGCCCCTTCGGCGACCAGCCGGCGCACGGCCTCGCGGGCGGGGGTCATGGACACGCCGAATTCCTTGCCGATGCCGCGCAGGGTCAGCGCCTGCCCCGGCGCGATTTCGCCGTGCATGATGCGCGTGCGCAGTCTGCGATAGGTCATGTCATGGGCGGACGAGGCGAGGTCGCTGCGCGGGGTGCTTTGAACGGTGTTTTGCATGGATCATTCTTGTGATCACAAATACGGCGCAGGTCAACGGCGAAAACCGCCGCAGCGCCTAGCCGTCGAACCGATAGCGGTGCAGCGCGCTGCCCTCGTCACGCAACCAACGGCGCTGCGCCTCGTGCGGGCCATGGATTCGCGCAACCTCGGCCCAGAATTTCGGTGAATGGTTCATCTGCGCCAGATGCGCGACCTCGTGCGCGGCGACATAATCCAGCACGGCGGGCGGGGCCATGATCAAACGCCAGCTATACATCAACCCGGCCGTGGACGAACACGACCCCCACCGCGAGCGCGTGTCGCGCAGGGTAATCCGGTCATATCCTTTGCCCAACCGGACGGCGTAGCGGTCGCTTGCCTCTGCCAGGGCATCGCGGGCAGCGGCTTTCAGGAACCCCGCCAGGCGCGCCGCGCAGCGATCGGGCGCACCCGGCACGAACAGCACCGTGCCCTCGGCCCGCACGGCCCGCCCGGCTCCGGATTCGATTCGCATCATCTGCCCGCGATAAGGCATCAATGCGCCATGGCGCACGGTCACATCCGCTGGCCGGCCATCCAGTTGCGCGCGCAGCCAATCGGCCTTTTCGCGGGCGAAATCCAGCGCCTCACGCTCTGGCACACCACTGGGCAGGGTCAGCGTCACACGCCCGTCCAGCCGCGATACACGCAGCGATATCCGCCTTGCGCGGGCAGATTTCTTTAGACTTAAAGTCACCGGGGGGTTGCCCGGCAGGACATGCTGGCCCATATCGCCTCATGGCCGCAACTGCTGCGGGATTGTCAAAGCCTTTGACACGCCCGTGCCATTATGGCAGTTGGCGCGGATCGTCGAACAATAGATGTGATTGAGGGGGATTCAATGCCCAAGGAAGAATGGGGTGTCAAACGTGTTTGCCCGACCACCGGCAAACGGTTCTATGACCTGAACAAAGACCCGATCGTCAGCCCCTACACGGGCGAAACCCTCGAGATGGACGCGGGCAAGAAAAGCCTGATCGCCGCCGATGCCGAGGATGCAGCGACGAAGAAAGCCAAAGCCGCCGAATCCGATTCGAGCGACGAGGTGCTGGACGATGAAGACGTCGATATCAAGCTGGACGATGACCTGCTTGAAGACGACGATGACGAGGACAACGTGTCCCTCGACGAGCTGGCCGATGTGGCCGCCGACGACGACGAAATGTAATCGTAAACTAATCTGTCGCGGGCGGAATTTTCTGCTTGAACCCGCCCGCGACATTCCCTAGATAGCGGTCTCACAGACGACAGCCGCACCAAGTCAGTCGTCAGTTTGGGGCCTTAGCTCAGTTGGTAGAGCGCCTGCATGGCATGCAGGAGGTCAGCGGTTCGACCCCGCTAGGCTCCACCAAATGTCCTTTCCATGACATGCCGTTCTGCACGCATTCGCGGTCATTTCCCGTGCGCCGCCTTGTGCTGCCTCCAAGCGGCAGACAGGCTGGCGGAACTGGCCCGTGACAACGGGCCGGTCAAAAGGATGATTCTGCGGCTGATGGGCGGAAAATTCACCCCTTGGCCACGCCGTGGCGCGGGGCTCAACGCGATTCGCCAACGCGGCTTTGCCCTGTCTTGGCGCAAGCGTGGCCTAGACCGGATGCGCCCCGTATTACGTGGCGCCGCGCCGCAGATCACCCCGCGGCTTTTACTCGGTCATGCCTCGTCTGACCCGCCAGAGTTCAGGTCTTCCAGCAACCGGCCATATTTGCTGGTCTGGGCGATCAACTTGCCCAGCGTGTCATGGCCCTGCGCGGCCAGCATCGGGATCAGCTTGCACAGCACCTCTGCCGTGGCCTGCGCATCGCCCAGCGCCGTGTGGCGCAGCCGTTCGGGAATCACCACGCCCAGCCGTTCGCACAGCGCATCCAGCGTGTGGGTTTCAGTGGTGCCATAGACCACCGCCGACAGCAGCACCGTGTCCATGATCGGATGGTCCCACGCCAGCCCGCTGGCCTTGCCCTGCCGTTTCAGGAACGCCATGTCGAAGGGCGCGTTATGAGCGACCAGAACCGCCCCCGCTGGAAAACTTGTGCAGCTCTGCCCCCGCGATGTCGATCCCCGGCGCATCTGCCACCATCATGTCGGTGATGCCATGTACCTGGGTTGACACTGGCGGGATCGGGCGACCGGGGTTCACCAGCTTGTCCACTACCTCGCCTGGGACGATCCGGCCATTGACCACGCGCACCGCGCCGATCTGCACGATCTCGTCCTTATGGGGCAACAGGCCAGTGGTTTCGGTGTCCAGCACCACATAGGTCAGATCGCCCAGCGGCGTGTCGCGGATCCCTGCGGGCGAAGGGCGCGACAGCAGATCGAAATCATAGGTCAGGGGCCGCGCCGCCGTGGGGGCAAAGCGGGCATGGCTGTCCTCGATCAGTAGCAGCATTCCGGCGGCGTGGTCTTCGCCGCCCTGCCCCAGCGGCTTCAGCCGCGCGTCGAAATCGAACTGCCCGTGCGCGCCCTTGGCGGTAAAGCGCACCTCTTGTCCGGTCTTGTCCAGCTGGGCGCGGGCCTTGTCCCATGCCGCCTTGTCCACGTAATCGCAGATCGAGGCATGAAGCCGCGGCGGCGCCACCTGCGCCAGCGCCTCGGCGGCCTGCGCGTCATACAGCACGATCCGGCCCTCGGGGCTGACCAGAACAATCGCCACGGGAATTTCCGACAACAAGGCGGTCAGGCGTTCGGTTTCGGCGGCAAGCCGCGCGGTTTCCTGCGCGACGGTTTCGGCGGTGTCCATGGTGCTGCGCGACAATTCCCCGCTGACGGCAAAGGCTGCGGGGGCCAGATCGCCCAGATAGCGCGCCGCGTGCAGGTTCAGATCGGCATCCACCCCCGCATGCGCGCGCGCGCGCATCCCCGCGGCCAGCCGTTCAATCGGCTTGGTGACGTTTTCATCGAACAAAAGCCAGACCAGCGCGGTCAGCCCCAGCAAGGCCAGCGCGCCGATGATTCCCGCCGTGACAAAAGCAGACAGGGGCGCGGCGGCGAACATCACCGCACCGCCAAGGCCCAGCAGGGCAAAGAACAACAAGATACGCAGGCGCAGCCCCAGGGTTTCCATCACACGCCCTCACAAATCGTGGTCAACAGCACGTCATCCGGCCCCACGGACAGCCAGTCCACGCCGCTGACCGTGCCATCCTCGGCGAATGCCACATCGCCGGTCAGGGCGGCGCGGCGCTGCCCCTCGCAATCGACCAGCACACCGACGCGGTTCACCGGCGCCCAGCGGCCGAAATAATAGCTGTCGGCCATGCGCAGCGCGGGCTGATCAGGGTGGGTTCGCAGGGTCGTGGTGTCCACCGCGACGAACCGCTCTGTAAAGGGCTTTACATATGTCCATGGCCGGTAGAACGATTGATTTTCGACCGCTTCCACCACTGCGACCCCTTCGGGCAATTGCCCCGCCGTGCGGCCATACCAGCCATATTCGTTGCTGATGGTGACACCGATCATCGCCGCGCCAGCCGCCACGGGGGTCAGCCATTTCGGCAACCGCTGGCCCAAGGCGCGGTTCACCAGCATCATCATACCCGCCGCGGCAATCCCGGCCACGATGGTGGCAATCAATTCCAGAAACATAGGTTCTCCTCCCTGCGGGACATGCCCGTCAACTCATCACGCCGCGCCCGTGCGACGCGGCCGATTGCATTGTCTTCACCACCACAAACGCGTCGCGCAGGTGGCTGCGCTCGAATTCCGAAAGGTCGGATGGCGTCAGGTAATTGTCGGGCGCCGCGCCGTTTTTCACCTGCTCGGCCTGATGCGCCAGCCGCGTTTCCGCGATCAGATCATAGGCATCCAGCAGATCGCGCGCGCCCGATTGCGACAGGACACCGGCGGCCTGCGCAGCCTCTAGCCGGGCGCGGGTGTTGGCCTGCGCCAACTGCCCTTGCAGGGCATAGATCCGTCCCAGGTCGACCACCGGCACCACGCCGTTATGCTTAAGGTCCAGTTGGTTCTTATGCTCGCCCGAGCGCAGCGTGGCAAAGCCGCGCAGCAGCCCCAAGGGCGGCGTGTGTTTCAGCGAATTCGATACCATATGCGCCACGAAGATCGAGTTCTTGGCCGCCGCCGCCAGCGTTTCCTCTTGCAGGCCCGCGAACAGGTCGGCGTGCCCGCCGATGGGGCGCAGATCGAACATGACGCTGGCCAGCATCTGCGCCATCGGGTCGGGCTTGGCGATCCAGCCTTGGAAGTATTGCCGCCAGACGCGCACTGGCTGGCACCAACGCGGGTTGGTCGCCATCATGTCACCGGGGCAGTAGACATAGCCGCAGGTGTTCAGCCCGTCACAGACGAACTGCGCCAGCGCGGCGAAATAGGGCATATCCGCGTCGCCCACCGCGTCGTCGATCATCAGGCAATTGTCCTGATCAGATACGCCGGTCTGTTCTTGCCTGCCCTGCGATCCGCAGGCCAGCCACAGATAGGGCACCGGCGCGGGGCCAAGCCTTGCCTCGGCCAGCGCCAACAGGCGGCGGGTGCAGGTGTCGGCGATGTCGGTTATCAACCGCGTGACCACTTCGTGCCGGTTGCCGCCCGCCACCAGTTGCATCAGCAGGCGAGGAATACGGGCCGTCACCTCTGCCATCTGTTCGGGTGTATCGGCGCCGACGATTTCCGACACCAGTTCAGCCGAGGACACCGCCTGAAACCGCGTCAGGTCGGTCTGCGTGACAATGCCGACCAGCTTGCCGCCATCGACAATCGGGATATGGCCGATACGGTGTTCCATCATCGCGTGTAGCACGTCCGACCCGATGGCCGACGGGGCCAGCACAAGCGGGCCGCTTGTCATCACCTGCGCCACGGGCGTATCCACCGGCAGCGCCTTGGCCAGCACCTTGCCGGACAGATCGCGCGTGGTCAGGATGCCGCGCAGCTTGCCACCATCGGCCACGCAAAGCGACGATATCCGCGCCTCGTGCATCATCTGCGCCGCCTGCTGCACGGTGTCGGTTTCCAGGCAGGTCACAGGGTTTGCCGCCATCAGCGTCTCGACCCGGCTGGTGGCCAGACCATTGCCCATAGGCTTTTCCGTCCGCGTGCGGTCAAAAAACCGCTGCGCGGGCGGGTGATCCGCCAACATGGTGTGAAAATCATCCGCCGGCAGCAACAGCAGGGTGCTGTCCACCTCGGCCCGGGCGGCGGTGGGCGATGGCCCGCCCCGCAGCAACCCTCGCTCGCCAAAGGAATTGCGGGCGCGCAGATGCGACAGGACCACGCCATTCTCGTCCGTCACCTCGATCATGCCCTCGTGGACCAGAAACAGCCCGGGCAGATCCTGCCCCAGCGTTTAAACCGGATCGCCGGCCGCAACGCTGACAGCATTGAACCGTGGGGCCAGCGCGGTCAGCGCCGCCTCGGGCAGAGCATAGTAGGGGTGGACCGAACGCAAGAAGCGCAGGGTTTCGTCAGGCGTAAGCGGCATCGAGCGGCCCTTTGATTAAAACAAAATGTCCCGCGCGGAGTGTTCCAGCGCACGGGACCGTTTTTCAAGCGGAGGGGGCATCATGCCCCCATCCGGGATCAGTGATCCTGCGCTGCGGCTGCGCCACGGGGAACGCGCACGCTTTCGACCAGCTCCTTGATGTGCTGCGGGGTTTCTTTCGTCATCCCGGCCACCAGGTAGGCCACGGCAAAGTTGATCGCGGCACCAATCGCCCCGAAAGAGGTGGATTTCACCGTCCCCAGCAGCGGGTCAGCATCGCTGAAGCTGTTGGTATCGGGGATGAAGAACCAGCCCTTGTGCAGGAAGATGTAGATCAGCGTCACGGACAAGCCGGCAATCATGCCCGCCACAGCGCCCACGTTGTTGATCTTGGTCGAGAAGATACCCATCATAAGCGCCGGGAAGATCGACGCAGCGGCCAGACCAAAGGCCAGCGCCACGGTCTGCGCGGCAAAGCCCGGAGGGTTGAGGCCAAGATAGGTGGCAACCGCCATGGCAACACGCGCCGACATCAGTTCGCCCTTTTCCGAAATTTTCGGATTGATGGCGCCCTTGATCAGGTCGTGCGACACAGCAGACGAGATGGCCAGCAGCAGACCCGCAGCGGTGGACAGCGCAGCGGCCAGACCGCCCGCAGCCACAAGACCGATCACCCAGCTGGGCAGGTTCGCGATCTCGGGGTTGGCCAGAACCAGGATGTCACGGTTGAACTTGGTCAGCTCGTTGCCAGTCCAGCCTTTTTCTGCTGCCTTGGCCTGCATTTCCGCATTCGCATCGTTGTAATACCGGATCTTGCCGTCGCCGTTCTTGTCTTCCCAGTCCAGCAGCCCGGTTTTCTTCCAGGTTGCCATCCAGTCATAGGCGCTGTCGGTTTCGATCTGCTCGACCGACACGGCCTCGCCGTTCGTGCCATTCGGCCAGAACTGCTCGGTGATGTTCAGACGGGCCATTGCGCCAACGGCAGGGGCCGTCAGATACAGCAGCGCGATGAACACCAGCGCCCAACCGGCGGACCAGCGTGCGTCGGACACTTTGGGCACGGTGAAGAAGCGCATGATGACGTGCGGCAGACCGGCGGTGCCGATCATCAGCGACAGGGTGAACAGCACCATGTTGAACGTGTCGGCGTGGTGGGCTGTATATTCGTTAAAGCCCAGCTCGCGCACGATCTGGTCCAGCTTCGCCAGCAGCGGCTCGCCGCTTGCAGCGTGGTCACCGAACAGACCCAGCGCGGGGATCGGGTTGCCCGTCAACTGAAGCGAGATGAAGATGGCCGGAATGGTGTAGGCCATGATCAGCACGACCATATTGCGCCACCTGCGTATAGGTCACGCCCTTCATGCCGCCAAACACGGCGTAGGCGAACACGACACAGGCACCGATCAGCAGACCCGTGGTGTTGGAAACCTCAAGGAAGCGGCCGAATGCAACGCCAACGCCGGCCATCTGGACGATCACGCAAGTGGTCGATGCGACGATCGGCCAGATCACGGCAACCATGCGCGCGGTCTGGCTGTAGAAACGGTCGCCGACAAATTCCGACACGGTGAACTTGCCGAACTTGCGCAGGTAGGGTGCAAGCAGCAGCGCCAGCAGCACATAACCGCCGGTCCAACCCATCAGGAAGGACGAGTTGTCGTAGCCGGTAAAGGCAATAAGGCCAGCCATCGAAATGAACGAGGCCGCCGACATCCAGTCAGCCGCCGTTGCAATGCCGTTGGTGACGGGGTGAACGCCGCGACCCGCAGCGTAGAATTCAGACGTGGAACCCGCACGGGCCCAAATCGCGATGCCGATATAAAGCGCGAAAGACGCGCCAACAAACAGCAGGTTGATAGTAAACTGATCCGCAGTTTCGCGGACCAGTAGCTGCTTTTGGATGAGTTATCGGCCATTGGCCTTCCTCCCTTTTACCACTTCTCTCCCGGTTCGGCGCGCGGGATTTTGGCCACCCCGCGCCGATACCCCGTTACGCGATGGCGCGTGCCACCATCGCATGCATACCTGCGGCGATCTGGTCGATGTCACCCATCGCGTCGATCTTTTGCAGGGCGCCCTTGCCCCCGTAATAGGCAATAAGCGGTGCCGTCTGCGCGTGGTAAGCCTTCAGGCGGCTTCCCACGGTTTCGGCGTTGTCGTCGGCGCGGCGTTTCATTTCCGTGCCTCCGCATTTGTCGCAGGTGCCGTCGGTGACGGGCTGCTTGTAAAGGTCGTGATAGCCCTCGCCGCAGGCGGCGCAGGTGTAGCGGCCCGCGATGCGCGTCACCATTTCGGTGTCGTCCACCTCCAGGCTGATCGCGGCGTTGATCTTCTGGCCCTGCTCTTCCAGCAGACGGTCCAGCGCCTCGGCTTGCACCGTGGTGCGCGGGAACCCGTCAAGGATTACACCCTTGGCGGTGTCCGGCTGGGCCAGACGGTCGCGCAGGATATTGATCACGATCTCGTCGCTGACCAATCCGCCCGCTTCCATCACAGCCTTGGCGGCCTTGCCCGCGTCGGTGCCTGCGGCCACGGCTTCGCGCAGCAGATCGCCGGTGGACAGCTGCACAAGGCCCAGTTTTTCCTCAAGCATCCGCGCCTGCGTGCCCTTGCCGGCCCCGGGGGGGCCAAGCAGGATCAGTACGGGTGATGGGGCGCTTGCCTTGGCGGTGGTCATGGTGTCGGTGTCCATCGCTCAGCCCCTGTTCATGCGGTTT
>DFBX01000024.1 GCA_002366795.1 Rhodobacteraceae bacterium UBA3069
GATGCCGGGACTAAACACCTAGGTCTACCGGATCGCCCGCAACCGCAATGTCGATCTGGCCCGCAAGGCCGCCCGCGCCGTCCCCGAGGAACTGCCCCCCGAACAGGCCGATGACACCGACACCGCGCAGGCACTGGCGATGGAGCAAGAGGCCGCGCATCTGCGCACTGCCCTGTCCCGCCTCAAGCCCGACCAGAAGGCGATGATCGAAAAGGCATACTTGGGCGAACTGTCCCATAGTGAAATCACCGAGGAAACAGGCCTGCCCCTTGGCACGGTCAAATCCCGCATCAGGCTGGGGCTGGAAAAGCTTCGGCACGAGTTGAAAGGACTGAGGCAAACATGAGCAATATCGCGCATCATGTTCCCGAAAACATGCTGGCCGCCTATGCTGCGGGCACGCTGCCCTATGCGTTCGAACTGGTCGTGGCCGCCCATGTGTCGGCCTGCGATGAATGCCGCGCGCGGCTGGGTGCCCATGAATGCCTTGGCGGCGCGGTGCTGGCCGACAGCGGCTGCACCGCCTTGTCGGGCGATCTGAAATCGCGGGTGCTGGGCTGTCTGGACGATGCCGCGCCGGAACCCGTGGCGCGCGGCGAAGGCCCCTTTCCCGCGCCGGTTTTCCAGGCCATGGGCGAACGCGCGCCGCGCTGGCGGTCGGTCGGGCTGGGCGTGAAACAGTCGATCCTGCATGCCGATGCCACCGGCTCTGTGCGCCTGCTGAAAATCCCCGAAGGACAGGCCGTGCCCGATCACAGCCACAACGGGCTGGAACTAACGCTGGTTCTGCAAGGCTCGTTCCATGACGAAACTGGCGAATGTCGCACCGGCGATCTGGAAATTGCCGACGATTCGCTGGAACACACGCCCATCGCGGGCAACGAATGCCCCTGCATCTGTCTGGCCGCCACCGATGCACCGCTGGCCTTCAAGGGGCTGATGCCGCGCCTGACGCAGCGGTTCTTCCGCATCTGATCTGCCACCGCGGCAATAAAAAACGCCCGCAAGGAGTGATCCCTGAGGGCGTTTTTCTTTGTCCAAACCGCAATCACGGTCCTTCGAACAGCATCCCACCGCCGGTGGCGTTGCGCGCCGCATCCTGCCGCTCGTTCGAGGCTTCGAATTCGCGCCGCTCGGCCCGTGCGATCACGTTGTGATGCACCTCGTCGGGGCCATCCGCAAACCGCAACGTGCGCTGTTTCATGTACATATCCGGCAGGGGTGACCATTGGCTGATGCCCGTCGCGCCATGCACCTGCATCGCGTCGTCGATGATCTGGCAGCATTTTTCCGGCACCATCGCCTTGGCTTTCGACACCCAGATGCGGGCCTCTTTATTGCCCAGAACATCCATCGCCTTGGCCGCTTTCAGAACCATCAGGCGCATCGCGTCGATCTCAATGCGGCTACGCGAAATCGTTTCCATGTTCTTGCCAAGGTCGATGATCTTCTTGCCGAACGCCTCGCGCGTCAGGCCGCGATGGATCATCAGGTCCAGCGCCTTTTCCGCCGCCCCGATGGACCGCATGCAATGGTGAATCCGGCCCGGCCCAAGGCGCACCTGGCTGATCTCGAACCCGCGACCCTCGCCCCACAGGATGTTGGATTCCGGCACGCGCACATTGGTGAACCGGATCTGCATATGGCCGTGCGGCGCGTCGTCATGGCCGAACACGTTCATCGGGCCAACGACCTCAACGCCCGGCGTATCCATCGGCACAAGGATCTGGCTTTGCTGGCGGAAGGTTTCCGCATCGGGCGAGGTCTTGACCATCACGATCATGATCTTGCAGCGCGGATCGCCCGCACCCGAGATGTAATATTTCTCGCCGTTGATGACCCATTCGCCGTTTTCCAGCAAGGCGGTGGTGCCGATGTTCTTGGCATCCGAGGACGCCACATCAGGCTCGGTCATGGCAAAGGCAGACCGGATTTCACCCGCCAGCAGGGGTTTGAGCCATTTTTCCTTTTGCTCCTCGGTGCCGATCCGTTCCAGCACCTCCATGTTGCCGGTGTCCGGCGCGGCGCAGTTCATCGATTCCGATGCCAGGGGGTTCTTGCCCAGCTCGAACGCGATGTAAGCGTAATCAAGGTTCGACAACCCCTCGCCCGTCTCGGCATTGGGCAGGAAAAAGTTCCACAGCCCCGCCGCGCGCGCCTTGTCTTTCAGCGCCTCGATGATGTCCAACTGCCCCGGCGCATATTCGAACCGCGAGGGCTTGTTGGCGTCCAGCGCCTCGTATTCCTTCCACGCAGGGTCGCAGTTTTCGCGGATATGTTTCACCACTTTTTCCAGCAGCGGCCGCGCCCCCTCGGACATGGCAAGATTGTTCATTTCATCGGTGGGATGGGACATATGTTTTCCTTATCTGACAGTCATTCCAAACCGGACGCGGCCCTGTGACCGCGCCGGAAAATTTTTGCTATTTCAACGGTTTTTCCATTGCGGCGGGCGCTTTTCGACAAAGGCGTTCACGCCTTCGGCGAAATCCTCTGTCTGGCGCAATTCCTCGATCACCTGGCGCGAGTATTGCAGGCTGGCGCGCAGGTTTTCCAACTCGTCCATCTGGTTCAGCACGCGCTTGGTCGCCTTCACGGCAGATGGCGACACGGCGGTGATTTCCGCCGCCTTGGCCATCGCGGCCTCCATCAGATCCTCGGGCGCGACCACCTAGTTGACGAACCCCAGTTCGCGGCCCTCCTCGGCCATGACGTGACGGTCGGTCAGCATGATATCCACCGCCAGTTTGCGCCCGATCTGGCGCGACAACAATTGTACGCCCGACGCGGCGGCAAAGAATCCCACCTTCACCTCGGGCAGGGCAAACTTCGCCGTGTCAGCAGCCAGAATGATGTCGCAGTTCAGCGCCACTTCGAACCCGCCGCCCATGGCAAACCCGTTCACCGCCGCGATGATCGGCTTTTCCAGATCGCCTCGCATGTACAGCCCGCCGAACCCCGTGGCAGGCGGTTTGCCCTTGCCGCCCTGCGCGGTGTATTTCAGGTCATTCCCTGCGGAAAACGCGTTGCCCGCGCCGGTCAGCACGGCGACCCACAGGTCCGGATCGGCGGCGAACTCCTCCCACACCTGGTGCATTTCATTGTGCATCGGCGCGTGGACGGCGTTGTACACCTCGGGGCGGTTCATCGTGACCAGCAGGACATTGCCGCGCCGTTCGGTTGTTACGAATTCATAAGCCATGGTTTTTCCGGCCTCCCCTCCGGTCAAACACGCGCATTGGCCAGCGCAATTGCGCCACAGCTAAGTGGCTTTTGCGGCGAAGGTCAAGTGTTGCGGAATTTTGTTTCGCATGGCGGCACGGATGCTTGACCACCCCGCGCCGCGCCCATACCCTGCCTTGACCCCCCGGCGGTGACCCCGCTGCCCCAGATACCGAACCAAAAGGATAAACCCATGTCCGATGAGCTGCTTCACGACCTGAAGGACGGGCTGTTGACCCTGACCATGAACCGCCCCGAACGGCGCAACGCCTTCACCCCAGACATGGTGACGAAAATGCGCGACCTGCTGGCATCGGCGGCGCATGATCCCGCCGTGCGGGCCGTGATGGTCACCGGCGCGGGCGGGCATTTCTGTGCCGGCGGCGACGTGAAGGCCATGAACGAAGGCGCCGGGCTGGACCTGACCTATGGCGAACACAAGCACCGCCTGCGCGACCGGATGAACGTGTCGGCCTACCTGCATGACATGCCCAAACCCACCATCGCCGCAATCGACGGGGCAGCGGCGGGCGCGGGCCTGTCCGTCGCGCTGGCCTGCGATATCCGCATCTGCGCGACCGACAGCAAGATCACCACCGCCTTTGCCAAGGTGGGCCTTTCGGGCGATTTCGGCGGCACCTATTTCCTGACCAAGATGCTGGGCGCGGCGCGGGCGCGCGAACTCTACCTTACCTCGCCGGTTCTCAGCGGGACCGAGGCCGCGGCCCTTGGCCTTGTCTCGCGCGCGGTCGATCCGGGCACGGTGCAGGACACGGCCCGCGACCTGGCGCAATCGCTGGCCAATGGCCCGACCCTGACCCTTGGCCGCATCAAGCAGAACATCGCCATGGCCGAATCCGGTGCCTCGCTGGCCGAATGCCTGGATCACGAGGCGGCGAACCACATGGCCTCGACCATCACCAATGACCACCAAGAGGCCGCCGCCGCCTTCGTCGAAAAACGCAAACCCCGTTTCACCGCCAGCTGACCTGCCTGGCTGGTTCCACCCCCCCGGCCGGACGCGGTGCCGCTTATCGCGCGCCCTGCGGTCGGGGCCCACGGATCAGCAACCAAAGGGCAAAGCCAACCTCGGCCAGCGTGACAACGATCAACAGTGCGATTTTCACCGCCTCAAGCCACCCCACATCCGGCATCGCAAAGGCGTGAACACTGTCCAACAGGTAGCCGCTTCCGCCCAGCACCAGCCCGACCCCCAGCAGCCGGGGGTAACAGCCGGACCGGAACACCAGCGTACCCAGCAGCACAAGGTGCAGGCAGAAAAAGATCTGCCAGATCCAGATGCCAGCATCATGGACATGGCGCAAAAGCCCCGCCAATTCAAAGCGTTGCGCGTCGCTGAAACGGCCAAGCGGCACCACCCCGTCGGCCAGCGCCAGCGCGCCCGCATGAAAGAACAGCATCGCCGCCATGACCGCGACCATCATCAAGCGGGCATAGGACGCGGCCAGCGACAGCGTGGCATTCACGGACCGGAACATGAAATACAGCATGGCCGAGACGACGACCTCTGCCAGCATCATAACCACGTCACCGACCAGACCGGCATGAAACAGCGCGCGATTTGACGCGATATTGGCAAAGGTCGCCGCCGGATCGCCCGTCACGTTCAGCTGGCCGGGCACATAAAGGATGGCGAAACCGCCACAGACCGCGATGACAAGGTAAAGCGCGCCGGTCATACGGGCAAAGGACAGGGATTCAGGATTTTGGAACGGGTGCATCTGGCCCCCTTTCAACAGGAAAGTTGCGAATGGCCAGATGATACGCCCCAACATATTCGCAATGAATTGACCAATGCCGCCGATCTGGTATGCATATAAGCATGGATTGGCGCAGCGTCACCTTCGACTGGAACCGGGCCCGCGCCTTCCTCGTCACCGCCGAGGAGGGGTCCCTCTCGGCTGCCGCGCGGGCGCTGCGGCTGGCCCAGCCCACGCTTGGCCGCCAGGTTGACGCGCTGGAACAGGAATTGGGCGTCGCGCTGTTCGAACGCACCGGTCGGGGCCTGCGCCTGACGCCCGCCGGGCACGACCTGCTGGAACATGCACGAATCATGGGCGAAGGGGCGCGTGCCATGTCGCTTGCCGCTTGGGGCCAGTCCGAGGCGCTGGAAGGCGACGTGGCGATTTCCGCATCTGACGCCTATGCCAGCTACCTGCTGCCGCCGATCCTGGCTAAACTCCACGCCGCCGAACCGCGCATCCGCGTCGAACTGGTAGTGTCCAACGACGCCTCGGATCTTGGACGGCACGAGGCCGACATCGCCGTGCGCAATTTTCGCCCCACCGAACCCGACCTGATCGCCCGCAAACTGCGCGATGCCAGCGCCCGTCTTTACGCCGCGCCCGCCTATCTGGACCGGATCGGCCGCCCCCGCACCGTCACGGATTTCACCAACGCCGAGTTCGTGGAAATCGACGGGTCAGGCGCGCTCATGGCCCTGCTGAATGCGCGTGGTTTCGCCTTGTCCAAGGCCAATTTTCCCTATCGGTGCCGCAACTTCACCGTGATGTGGGAAATGGTGCGCCGCGGCATGGGCATCGGCATCCTTGACGACCAGATCGGCGATGCCGACCCCTTGGTCGAACGCGCCCTGACGGATTTCGACGCGCCAAGCTTTCCGGTCTGGCTTGTTGCGCATCGGGATCTACACCGTTCGCGCCGTCTGCGCGTGGTGTTCGATGCGCTGAGCGATGGCTTGTCCGGAACCCGACCATGACCGCCGCCCCTTGACGGCGACCATCCCGCCGCGTGCCGCATTCCCAAACCGTGACGCTGGTGAAAAATCAAGAAATTCAGGCCCACCAAATTTTGCAAGTCATTGTTTTCATTCAATACCAGAAATGCATAGGCGGGTTTCGCTTCCATTGAAGTGCAGGTATTTTCTGCCAAAAACTATTCCGCAAGCCAACAAAAAAACCGCCCGAAGGCGGTTTTTGAAGGTCTGTATATGCGGGGCTTTCCCAAGTTTGGCTCCGAGTGCTCTGAATGACGGGCCTTTGTCGACTGACTTGGTCTTTGTAGGCATGTTGGCATACTTCATCCTCAAGACTTCTGAAAAATACTTCGACGTTAGAACGCCACCCTCCATCTTCGCTTCGTTGGGTCCGCTGTAGTCGATCCTCTCGAACCGAATGTAGCCCTCATCACGAGGCCACTCTCAACATCTCCAGAACAGCTCCGATGCAAAATCTTGACTGACAACAATGTCAGTCAACGTCACGCATGAAAACGCACTCATTCCCTGCCGCTCAAGGGATTTGAAAATCTCTTGCATGACTTCATTGGAAAGCAGAGTTCCAATCTGTTTTTCTTTGCTCATTTCCTCGTCACCCTAAGCAGCCCCAAAATCAGGCGCTGAAGGGCGAACAGACGGTGGCCGAACTGGCGAGCCGGTTCGGGCTTCATCCGGCGATGATCCACGCCTTGACGCGGGCGCTGCTGAAAGGCGCATCCCGCGTGTTTGCACGCGGCGGCAAGATGGCCCCCGAGATTGACGAGGAGCAGGTGAAAGAACCTGCGCTCCAGCGCAGCCACTGTAGGGGCGTCATCGAAGAAGCGGATGTTTGCAAAGGTATGGTCGATTTCAGCATAGCGGCTTCCTTTCAGATCCCGATACACAGCTTTGATATGCACCGGCTGCCTATCTCAAAGACAAGCAGATGTGTTGATGTGAAAGGCTCCGGTGCCTTGGAACGTATAGAAAACAAGAAGCCGCACACGTCAACGCCACCCACACCTTGTCAGCGGGATGGAAGAGAGGCACCATTCCCCATGACTGAAGATAGGCCAAGCCACTGAACAAAAAAGAAACCACCGACAACTTTCGGTGCCGGTGGTCATTTGATGTGGATCGAGAGGACAAAACCCTACTGGATGGTCATGTTATGGTGTGTCCCACAGACAGCAATGTTCCAACAACCGATTAAACGCC
>DFBX01000090.1 GCA_002366795.1 Rhodobacteraceae bacterium UBA3069
AACCTTGGGATCAAACACCTAGCGCCTTATTTTCTGATACAGCCAGATCATCAGCATCGCGCCCAGAACAGCGCCGACCAAGCCGCCGACCAGCCCCATCACCGACAAGAACAGCCGCACGATCAACCCACCGACGATGGCCCCGGCCATGCCCAGAATGACGGTGGTGATCACGTCCAGTTCGACCCCCATCAGCCGCGTTGCCAGAAACCCCGCCGCCGCGCCGACTATGATCAGCCATACAATCATCATGCCCCTACCTCCGCCAATGGGTCGGCACGATCAACAGCGCACCGATGGAACTCAGGATCGCGTCCACGCCGGGCGATCCGAACCGGATGCCGAACATGATCTGCACGAAATAGAACAGGAATGCCCCGCCCACACAGATGATGATCGAGGGCAGGATGCCATTGCGGGTAAAGCCGGACCGCTCGGACAGGTAGCCGACGATCCCGGCGATCACCACGGTTCCGATCATGCTGGGAAACATGGCTGCACCCCTTTCCGGCCTAAAGGCGCGTTCCCTTTTCGATGGGCATGCCGCGCAAGAATTCGCCCGCATCCTGCGCGCCCTTGCCCGCACGTTGCAAGCGCAAAACCTCGACCGCGCCAGTGCCGCAGGCGACAACCAGCGCACCCTCGACCGCGCCCTGCAAGACCTCGCCCGCCGCGCCTGCACCGCCAGCCAAACGCGAGGCAAGCAGCTTCAGCCGCTGCCCCTCCACCTCGGCATAGGCACCGGGAAAGGGCGACAACCCGCGAATCTTGCGGTCGACCTCCTCTGCGGGGGCGGTCCAGTCCACCTGCGCTTCGGCCTTGTCGATCTTGGCGGCATAGGTCACGCCCTCTTCGGGCTGCACCTCGGGGGTCAGGTCATCCAGCCGGCCCAGCGCCTCGACAATCGCGACCGCGCCCAGCCCCGACAAACGGTCATGCAACGCGGCCGTCGTTTCCTCGGTTCCGATTGCCACGGCCTTGCGCAACAGTACCGGGCCGGTGTCCAGCCCCGCCTCCATCTGCATGATGCAAACGCCGGTTTCCGCATCCCCCGCCATGATCGCGCGATGGATCGGCGCGGCCCCGCGCCAGCGCGGCAAAAGCGAGGCGTGGATGTTCAAACACCCCCGCACCGGCGCATCCAGCACCGCCTGCGGCAGGATCAGCCCATAGGCCACGACCACCGCCACATCCGCGCCCAGCGCCCTGAAATCAAGCTGCTCCTCGGGGGATTTCAATGACTTGGGGTGGCGAACCTCCAGCCCAAGTTCAAGCGCGCGGGCATGGACCGGCGTGGGACGCTCTTTCTGGCCACGTCCCGATTTGCGCGGCGGTTGGCAATAGACGCAGGCAATTTCGTGCCCCGCTTCGATCAGGGCATCCAGCACTGGAACCGAAAACTCGGGCGTGCCCATGAAAACGATCCGCATGATCCGCTCCTATCGCTGTTTCTTTGCCTTGCGCAGCAGCATATCGCGCTTCATCTTGGACAGGCGATCAAAATACATCTTGCCGGCCAGATGGTCGATCTGATGCTGCACGGATGTGGCCCACAGCCCGACGAAATCGCGCTCTTCCATCTCTCCGTCCTGGTTCGTGAACCGCACGGTCACGGCGCGGGGGCGGCTGATGGTGGCGGACATGCCGGACAGGTTGGGACTGGCCTCCTCATGCTCGCGCAGCTGGACGCTGGCATGGAGTATTTCAGGGTTCGCCATCCGCACCGCCTTACCCCGGCTTTCCGAGGCATCGACAACCGCAAGCCGCCGCATCACCCCTATCTGCACCGCGGCCAGACCGACACCGGGCATCGCCTCCATCGTGTCGATCATGTCGTCCCAGGTTGCGCGCACCTCGTCGTCGACACGATCCACATCATCGGCCGTCGTGCGCAACCGCTTGTCAGGCCATGGGATACATTTGCGGACAGTCATTTCTGCGTCTCCAGATAAGCCGTTTCAAGGGCGGCACGGGCCTCGGGGGTGATCCGGTCAAAGATCACCCTGCCATCCAGATGGTCATATTCGTGCTGGGCGCATTTCGCCTCGAACCCCTGCAAATCGCGGGTCTGTATCTCGCCGTTTAAATCCCGGAACCGCAGGGTGATACCGGCAGGGCGGGTGACACCGGCGGGGGTGCCGGGAATCGACAGGCAGCCCTCCTCGCCCGTGGCCAGATCATCCGAAAACGCCAGGATTTCAGGATCGATACAGGCCAGCGGCGTCATCTCGCCATCTTTCCAGCCGCAATCCATCACGAAAACCCGCTTCATCACGCCGATCTGCGGCGCGGCCAAACCGCGCCCCGGCGCGTCATACATGATCTGGAACATTTCGGCGGCCAGGTCGGTCACATCCTCGGCCCCGACCGGGTCGCAAACCTGCGACAGGCGCGGGTCGGGCCAAAGCAGAACCTGACGCATCAGCCGCGCGCCATTTCGCGTTTCAGTTTCTGCATCTTGCGGGTGATCATCTGGCGGCGCAACGGCTTGAGGTAATCAATGAACAGCTTGCCGTTCAGGTGGTCGATTTCGTGCTGGATACAGGTCGCCCACAGCCCGCCGAAATCCTCGGTTTGCTCGTTGCCGTTGCGGTCGATCCACCGCACCGAAACATCGGCGGGGCGGGTGACTTCGCCATATTGTTCGGGGATCGACAGGCAGCCTTCCTCGTAAGTGTTCAGATCGTCCGAAGATGCCACGATTTCAGGGTTGAACATGACCAGCGGGCGGGGGGCCTCGCCCTCCTCCTTGACGCAATCAAGCACGATCAGGCGGCGCATTTCGCCGATCTGCGGCGCGGCCAGACCGATGCCCGGAGCGTCATACATGGTTTCCAACATATCGTCGGCCAGAACCCGCAGTTCGTCCGACAGGTCTGGCACAGAGGCACATACCTTTTTCAGGCGCGGGTCGGGGTGGATCAGGATCGGTCGCTTTGTCATGGCCCCGATGTAGGCGATGCCCCTGAATTTCGCAATGGGCCAAGGATTTCCCGAAAAGTCGAAAAAACCAGCACCACAGACAGAACTAATTTCTAATTAAGACCACCCAATAGGGATGTTATTCCAATTGCTTCGCCAGTTTCAAAACATACTACCAAAACACAGAGCTTCATGGGATATTGTCCCGACCCACACAACGCCGCCGCGGGGTACGGTATTGCCTCCCGCGCAGCATATCCTAATCTGCCCGAAGCCCAAGGAGAGATCAAATATGAGCTTTGACGAAATCATCGACCGCCACGGCACCCATTCCATGAAATGGGACATGATGGACAAGCGGTATGACGTGCCCGCGTCGGACGGGATTTCCATGTGGGTGGCCGATATGGACTTTCGCGCGCCCGATTGCGTGCAGGATGCTGTGAAGCGGCTGCACGATCATGGCATCTATGGCTATTTCGGTGACGATAGCGCCTATAAATCGGCGATCTGCTGGTGGATGGAAAACCGCCACGGCTGGCAGGTGGACCCAGCGGCGATCTTTACCACGCACGGGCTGGTCAACGGCACCGCCATGTGCCTGGACAGCTTCACCAAGCCGGGCGACGGGGTGGTGCTGTTCACCCCGGTCTATCACGCCTTTGCCAAAGTGATCCGCGCCAACGGGCGCCGCGTGGTGGAATGCCCGCTGGCGTTGACAGATGGCCGCTACCAGATGGATTTCGACAATTACGACGCGCTGGTGGATGACACGACGCGCATGGTGATCCTTTGCTCGCCGCACAATCCCGGCGGCCGTGTCTGGACCCAGGCCGAGCTGCAGCAGGTGGCCGATTTCGCCCGCCGCCACGATCTGATCCTCGTCTCGGACGAGATTCACCACGACCTGATAATGCCCGGACAGACCCACATTCCCATGGCCCGGATCGACGGCATCGCCGACCGGCTGGTGATGATGAGCGCGACCACAAAGACCTTTAACATCGCGGGCAGCCATTCGGGCAACGTGATCATCCATGATCCGGACATGCGCAAGCTGTTCGGCGACCGGATGGCGGGCCTTGGCCTGTCGCCGAACGCCTTTGGCTTGCACATGGCCACCGCCGCCTATTCGCCCGAAGGCGCGGCATGGGTAGATGAACTGGTGCAATATATCGACGGCAACCGCCGCCTGTTCGACGCGGGCATCAACGCGATCCCCGGCCTTGCATCCATGCCGCTTGAATCGACCTACCTGGCATGGGTCGATTTTTCCGGCACCGGCATGACCCGCAAGGAATTTACCAAACGGGTTGAACAGGACGCGCACATCGCCGCGAACCACGGCCCGACCTTCGGGACCGGCGGCGAGGATTTCCTGCGCTTCAACCTTGCCACGCCCCGCCCCTTGGTCGAACAGGCGGTGGCGCGTATGACCAAGGCATTTGCCGACCTGCAATAAGCCGTAGCGGTGGGTTCAAAACCCACCCTACGCTGCCCGGTCACGGCCACCCGGCAGCAGCGCCAAAGGGTATACGGCAGGGATCAGCCCCGCGCGATCAGACCGACCGGCGCGTTTTCATCGCGGACGAAATCCAGCGGCGCGCGGTCCATCGCGGCGGTCGAGCGTTTGAATTCATAACGCATCTCGCCGTTCACCTCTTCGGAGGCGACGATCAGGCATTGCATCATTTGCCGCCCGCCATCGTACAGATCCACCAGCCCGCGCAGCTTGGGCGCGCCTTGCGCTTCAATGGCAAATCCTGCATCCCACAGGCGCAGGACGGGATAGCTGTGCCCGTCCTCTTCGATCCTGAAACGCGCCTTGGCACGGCCCGTCAACTTGCGCGCCGCATCCAGCCCCGCCTGCAATTCAGGTGTCAGAAATGCATCCATGATCTTTCCTCTCGCTCCGGGTTCAAGGATGCCTTCACAACTCCTAAGGTCAAGTAAATGTCTTATAATTTTTAAATACTGCGCCTTTCGGACTGACGGCGGCAGGTGCTGCTGTGCAGCATCGCACGACACATGCGCGCGCCCTCCGGTTTCCACGGATCGCCCGACGCCCTAACTTTTATGGCAACAGAGGAGATTCCCTATGGGACAACTGATCGATGGCAAATGGCACGACACTTGGTATGACACCAAATCCAGCGGGGGTAAGTTTCAGCGCAGCACGACGCAATTCCGCAACTGGATCACCCCCGATGGCGCCCCAGGCCCCTCGGGCCAAGGCGGCTTCAAGGCCGAATCGGGGCGCTATCACCTGTATGTGTCCTATGCCTGCCCCTGGGCGCATCGCACCCTGATCTTTCGCGCCATCAAAGGCCTGACCGACCACATCGGCGTTTCGGTTGTGCATCCCGACATGCTGTCGGATGGCTGGACCTTTGACACCGATTTTCCCGGCGCGGGCGCGACCGGCGACACCCTGTTCGGGCTGGATTTCATGCGCGACGTCTACCTTAAGCAAGACCCCGGCATTTCGGGCCGCGTCACCGTGCCGGTGCTGTGGGATACGCAGCAAAGCTGCATCGTTTCGAACGAGAGCGCCGAGATTATCCGGATGCTGAATTCCGCCTTCGACGTCATCACCGGCAATCACGATGACTACTGGCCAACCAATCTGCGCGACGCGGTCGAGCCGGTGAACGCGCGCATCTATGACACCGTCAACAACGGCGTCTACAAGGCTGGCTTCGCCACCACGCAAGACGCCTATGACGAGGCGGTCTATCCCCTGTTCGACAGCCTCGACTGGCTGGAGGAGCGCCTGACCGACAGCCGCTACCTGATGGGCAACACCCTGACCGAGGCAGACTGGCGACTGTTCACCACGCTGATCCGTTTCGATCCGGTCTATCACCTGCATTTCAAATGCAACCGCAAGCGCATCGTGGATTACCCCGCGCTGTGGGCCTATACGCGCGAGCTGTATCAATGGCCCGGCGTGGCGGAGACCACGCATCTGGACCATATCGTGCGGCACTATCACTACAGCCACGACACGATTAACCCCCACCGCATCCTGCCGATCAACCCGGTGCCGGACTATACCGCGCCGCATGGCCGCGCCGCGCTTGGCTGACCCTTACGACGCGCGCCCGTAGTGTTCGACCACGGCGGCCAGGTCATCGGGTGCCGTGGTGGTGGGCAGGAACGCATGGGCGTTCTCGATATGGGCAAAGATTGATCCGTCCGAAAAGAACGCGGACGAGGTGACAAGAACCACCTTGGCCTTGGGTCTGCGATAGCCGGCGAAATCGGCAACGGCCAGCGCGCCTCCCGCCCCGCCCAGGTTGCCCAGCGCCAGGTCCAACACGATCACGTCCCAATCCTCCCGCAGAAGCGCGTCGATGGCGGCCTGTTGGGTTTCGGCCATAGATACGGTCGCGCCCTGCCGCTCCAGGTGCTTTGCCCACAGCGCGCCAAGATCGTTCCGTGCCTCTACTATCAGTACTTTCATTCTTCCCCGATCCGGTGGTTCCCGACGCCGCTAAAGGTTTTCTTAACCAGCTTTTGTCTGCAAAATCCTAACAAAGGGTTAACCTTGGCCCATCGCCAGGGCTCCCCCTTCCCCAGTCCGGTGAATGGGCGTAAACCCGCCTTCATCGAAGACTGGAAAGGCAAATCCATGCCCAAAACCGCGCGTGACAACAAAGAGCTTTTGCCACGAGACCATGGCGGCGGCCTTGATTCCGCAGCTTTGCGTTATGGCGGCGCGCGGCGCGATTGGATCGACCTGTCCACCGGCATCAACCCCGTGCCCTACCCTGTGGGCGACATACCTGCGGACGCATGGACCGCCCTGCCCGACAGCGCAGCCACGGCCCGACTGGAAACGGCGGCCCGCAGGTTCTGGCACATCCCCGAGGCAGCACAGGTGGTCGCGGCCAACGGTGCCTCGGCCCTGATCGCGCAGATGCCGATGCTGGCGGACGGGCACGCCGCTTATATCCCCGGCCCCACCTATAATGAACATGCCGCCGCCTTTGCCGCGCACCACCAGATGGCCCATGACGAAAACGAGGCAGCGCAGGTGCAAATCTATGTCCACCCCAACAATCCCGACGGGCGCCTGGCGGACGCTGACACGATCGGCGGGCGTTTCCTGACCGTGATCGACGAAAGTTTCTGCGACGTGGCACCGGATACCAGCCATATCGCGCGAACGGCGGATCAGGGCGTCGTGATCCTGAAAAGTTTCGGCAAGTTCTGGGGGCTGGCGGGGCTGCGGCTTGGCTTTGCCATTGGCCAGCCTGAGACACTGGCGCCCTTGCCCGACTTGCTGGGTCCGTGGGCAGTCAGCGGCCCCGCGCTGGAAATCGGCGCACGGGCGTTGGAAGATCACGCATGGGCCGATGCCACCCGCGCGCGACTGACCGCAGATGCCGCGCGACTGGATGCGTTGATGGCCCGCCACGGCACGCTGGTCGGCGGCACCACGCTGTTCCGCCTGTATGACGTGGGCGATGCGGCGGCGTTTCAGGCCCGTCTGGCGCAGCACCACATCTGGTCACGCATCTTTCCCTATTCATGTGGCTGGGTCCGTCTGGGCCTGCCCGCCCCGGACGGCTGGAGCCCTGTGGAAGGGGCGCTGGCATGACCCTTGTTCTGGCCATGCTGCTGGATGCCACGATGGGCGAACCGCGCTGGCTGTGGTCCCGCGCTCCGCATCCTGCGGTCCTGATGGGCCGCGCCGTGGGCTGGTGCGATACGCGGTTCAACAACGGCAATGCCCAGCGGATCAAGGGGACGGCAGTGATGGCATCGCTGTTCGCGGCAGCGTGGTTGCTTGGGTGTATTTTGTCCGCCTTCGGCCCAGTGGCCGAGGTGATCGTGGCGGCCATCTTGCTGGCGCAACGCTCGCTGGTCGAGCATGTAAGCGCCGTGGCACAGGGTTTGCGCGCGGGCCTGCCGCAGGGACGCCGCAGCGTGGCGATGATCGTCAGCCGCGACACCTCGGGCATGGACCAAAGCGCGGTGTCCCGCGCCGCCATCGAATCCGCCGCCGAAAACCTGTCTGACGGCGTCATTGCCCCCGCCTTCTGGTTCGCCATCGGCGGGCTGCCCGGCCTTATCGCCTACAAGGTCACCAACACCGCCGACAGCATGATCGGCTATCGCACGCCAAGGCACGAAAAATTCGGCTGGGCGGCGGCACGGCTGGATGATGTGCTGAACCTAGTCCCCGCCCGCCTGACCGCCCTTCTGATCGCCTTGCCCCATGGCATCACCGACTGGCGCGGCATCAGGGCAGACGCGGCCAAGCACCGTTCCCCCAACGCTGGCTGGCCCGAGGCCGCCATGTCCCGCGCCCTTGGCATCGCACTGGCAGGGCCGCGCGCCTATGACGGGCAGATGCGCGATTTCCCATGGGTGAATGGCGCGGGGCGCAAACCCCTGCTGCCCCAAGACATCGAGCGCGCAACCCGCAGCCTTTGGTTGGCTTGGGCCGCCGCCCTTGGCCTTGCGACCCTGCTGGCGATCATGTGACTTGCCCCGCCGCCGCAGGCTGATAGCTTGCGGCGACCTGTAACCAGAAAGACCGTTTCACATGCGCCTGCCTGACCCGACCCTTCCGGCCCTCGCCCTTCTTGCCCTGACCCTTGCCATTCCGGCCGCCACACAAGCCCAGACCCAATGCGGGGGCGGGTTCAACGGATTTATCCAGGGTCTCAAGGCCGAAGCCGTGCAAAAGGGCCACGCCCCCGCCACAGTGGACCGCTTCTTTGCAGGCGCAAGACAGGATAGCAAAGTGCTGGCCGCCGATCGCAAGCAAGGCGTCTTCCAGATGGATTTCACCAGCTTCGCACGGCGTCTTATTTCGAAAGACCGGATCAAGCGTGGCGTATCCAATGGCAAGAAATACGCCAGCATCTTCAACCGGATCGAACAGCAATACGGTATCCCGCGCGGTGTCCTTCTGGCCTTTTGGGCGTTCGAAACGGATTACGGCGCGTTCCAGGGCGATTTCAACACGCTGAACGCGCTGATCACGCTGTCACATGACTGCCGCCGCCCCGAATTGTTCCGCCCGCAAATCTTTGCCGCGCTGGAACTGTATGAACACGGCGATTTCGACCCGGCCCGGACCACCGGCGCATGGGCCGGCGAAATCGGCATGGTCCAGATGCTGCCCCGCGACATCCTTGAAAACGGCGTGGACGGCGATGGTGACGGGCATGTGCTGCTGAAAACCTCGCCGCCCGATGCGCTGATGTCGGGCGCGAAAATGCTGTCCAGCCTCGGCTGGCAACCCGGCCAGCCATTCCTGCAAGAGGTATCGGTGCCCGCCCGAATGGATTGGTCCCTGTCCGGTACCGACACGAAAATCCCCGCAGCGCAGTGGGCACAGATGGGTGTAAACCCGCGCCACGGGCAGATCGCAGGGAACCTGCCCGCCTCGCTTCTGCTGCCGCAGGGGCGCAATGGTCCGGCCTTCCTCGCCTATCCCAATTTCGATGTCTATTTCGAATGGAACCAAAGCTTCACCTACGTGCTGACGGCGGGCTATTTCGCGAACCGCTTGATGGGTGCGCCCGTGTTCAACGCGGGCAACCCCGACAAGGGGCTGAACGGCACGCAGATGAAGCAATTGCAAACCAAGCTGGCACGGCGCGGGCATGACGTGGGCAAGATCGACGGCATTCTTGGCGCAGGCACCCGCGCGGCGGTCCAGGCCGAACAGAAACGGCTGGGCATGCCCGCTGACGCATGGCCTACACAGGCGCTGCTTTCTCGCCTCTAAGTAGAAATTTGCTTATGAAAAGGGTCGGACTATAGCGCGGCCCAAATCCTTTTCAAGCCGCAAGCCTCCCTTATTTTCCGGCCTTTTTCCGGAACGAATTGCACGATCCATCTGTTCAACCTCCATCGAACCGCAGCGATGCACGCTGCACATCATTCTACTTATGGAGGAAACACATGAAACGCATTCTGACCACGACCGCCATCATCCTGACCGCCGCCTCGCCGGCCTTTGCCGAAAGCCACCCGACCAAGACCGATGGCGAAATGAAAGCTGGAACCGAGATGAAAAGCGAGGCCAAGACCGGCATGGACAAAGCCGACCACAACGCCATGTCGAACGCCACCTTCGCTGACCAGTCGATGATGAGCGAAACGCCCGCCCTGCTGACCTCGGACCTGATCGGCAAATACGTCTACACCGCCGAGACCGAGATTGAGATGAACGCCGCCATGGCCGAAGCCGATACCGACTGGAACAACATCGGCGAGGTGAAAGACGTGGTCATGTCCGCCGACGGCAAGGCACAATCCATCCTGCTGGACATCGGCGGCTTCCTTGGCTTGGGCGAACACACAGTGGCCGTGAACCTGGGCAAGCTGGCCCTGGTGGCCGACAGCGATAACGCGGGCGACTATTTCGTGGTGGTGAACGCCACCAAGGAACAGCTTGAAGCAGCCCCCGAATTCGACATGGACAAAGTCGGCGATTGGACGGCTGCCGATTGATCCAAAGGGCCGTGCCCTGAGCTGACAACCCAGTGCCCCGCAGCGCCCCGTGCGCTGCGGGGTTTTCCTTTGTCAAGAACGGGATGCGGGACTACGCCCCCACAACGGGACGGCGGGCGGGGCGAGGTGCGAAGCACCAGCGCCGCCCCGGACCGTCAGGCCACCATCGCCTTGGCCTTTGTCAGATCGACCGAGACAAGCTGGCTGACGCCCTGTTCCTGCATGGTCACGCCGAACAACCGGTCCATCCGCGCCATGGTCACGGCGTGGTGCGTGATGATCAGGAACCGCGTTTCGGTGCGGCGGCACATCTCGTCCAGCATGTCGCAGAAACGGGTCACGTTGGCATCGTCCAGCGGGGCGTCCACCTCGTCCAGCACGCAGATCGGCGCGGGGTTGGCCAAGAACACGGCAAAGATCAGCGCAAGCGCCGTCAGGGTCTGTTCACCCCCCGACAGCAGCGACAGGGTGGACAGTTTCTTGCCCGGCGGCTGGCACATGATCTCCAGCCCGGCCTCCAGCGGGTCATCGGATTCGACCATCACAAGGTTCGCCTCACCACCGTTGAACAGATGCGTGAACAGCATCGAGAAATTGCTGTTCACCTGCTCGAACGCGGTCAAGAGCCGCTCGCGCCCTTCGCGGTTCAGGCCGGCAATGCCCGACCGCAGGGTCTTGATCGCCTCTTCCAGATCCAGCTTTTCGGCCTGAAGCGTATCGTGTTCTTCCTGCACCTCGCGGGCGTCTTCCTCGGCCCGCAGATTCACCGCGCCAAGCGCGTCGCGCTGACGTTTCAGTCGGTTTACATCCGCCTCGATCTGGTTCGAGGCGGGCATCGCATCGGGATCGGCCCCCAAAGTCTCCAACAGGTCCGCAGGCGTTGTCTCCATTTCCTCTGCGATGCGCTCGGCAGCATAGGCCATGGTTTCGCGCGCCGCATCCGACCGCGCCTCTGACCGCGCCCGTGCCTCGCGCGCTTCCCCGGCCAGCCGCTCTGCCTCGCGCTCGGCCAGCGACACCTCGCGCAGCAGGGTTTCGGCTTCGGCCAGCTTGTCGGCGGCCTCGGCGCGGCGCTCTGATGCGGTCTCGATCGCTTCGGTCAACTCCTCGCGTTTGACGGCAATCTCTTCCGGCGCGGCGCTTGCCTCTTTCAATTCCGCCTCGCTGTCCCGCTTGCGGGCTTCCAGCTCTGCAATCCGGGTCTTGGCCGTGTCCAGGCGGTGCTTCCAGCCAGAGATTTCTTTCATCACCTCTTGCGTGCGGCGGGTCCGCGCCTCGCCCTCGCGGCGCAATTCATCATGGGCCGAGCGGCGCGACATCATGGTGATCCGCGCGGCCTCGACCGTCATCTTGATATCCTCGACCCCGGCGCGGGCATCGCCCAGATCTTCCAGCCCGTCCAGGGCCCGCTCTGCCTCGATCATCTGTTTGCGGGCGGCCATCGCCTCTTCCTCGTGGCGGGCCACCGCAAGGCCAAGGCTTTCCAACCGCGATTGCGCCAGGTTGCGGTCCGCTTCGGCGCGTGACAGTGTGCGATTGGCATCCGCCACGGCGCGATCGGCCGCGCGACGCGCCTCGCGGGCGGCCTGGTCGGCGCGGGTCTGCTCGGCCAGTTGCAGCATCAGCGCCTCATGCGCCTGACGCGCTGCATCGGCGCGCGACCCCGCCCGTTCGGATTGCTGCTTCAGCTCCTCCAGACGGTTCAACTGTTGCAACCGCAAAGCGGCGGCAGAGGGCGCATCCTCGGCCCAAGCGCGGAACCCGTCCCACCGCCATAAATCGCCTTCCAACGACACCAACCGCTGCCCCGGCTTCAACAGCGATTGCAAACGTGGGCCGTCTTCGGGGTCCACCAGCCCGATCTGCCCCATGCGGCGGGCCAGAACATCGGGAACGGACACATGGGCCGACAGGGCCGTGACCCCTTCGGGCAGGGTTTGCGCATGATCATAGCCCGGCAGGACTGTCCAGCCTGACGGGCCTTCTGCCTCGACCTCGGGCGCGCGCAGATCGTCGGCCAAGGCCGCGCCCAATGCCTTTTCGAACCCCTGTTCAACCTGCAAGCGGTCCATGATCTGGCCACCTTCGGCGGTGTCGCGCTGCACCAGGCGGGCCAGCGCCGTCACCTCGGCGCGCAGTGCGTTCAATTCGCCCTCGGCCTCGGAACGTTCGGCGCGCACATCCGCCTCGCGCGATTGGGTGTCGGCCCGCGCAGCCTCGGCTTCGTTCAGTGCCTCGTCCGCCGCATGGGCGGCTTCGACGGCGGCGGCCTCGGCCTCTCCGGCCATGTCATATTCCACCGTGGCCTTTTCCACAGCCGCTTCGCTGATCCGCATGGCGTCACGGGCCTTTTTCGCCTCGGCATCGGATCGGGTCTGGGTCTTGCGGCTGTCCTCGACCAGGCGCTGCGCCGATTGGTGCCGCGCCGCCAGACGCGCCACATCTTCGGTCAACTCGGCCAGCATCGCTTCGCGCTCTTGCAACACGTTTGCCGCCTCGCGCGCGGCTTCGGCCGCTTCCTCCAGCTTGTCGGAATGCCCCTCGCCAGCCTTTGCCAGTTCGGTCTGCTCCCACTCCAGCCGCGCGATGGTATCCCCGGCATCACGGTTCAGCCCACCCTCGCGATCCATGTCGCGGACCAGCTGTTCAATCCGGCCTTGCAGGGTTTCGATCCGGCTGATCGCCTGCGCTTCCTGATCGTTCAGCGTGTCGCGCTGCACGGTCAGGCGCTGCAACACGGCGGCGGCAATCGCCTCTTCCTCGCGCAGGGCGGGCAAACCGTCCTCGGCCTCGGCCCGCGCCTTTCCGGCCACTCGCGCGGCGGCTTCGGCCTGTGCAGCGGCGGTGGTGCGCTCGCGCAAAAGCCCCTCGGCCTCGGCCCGCGCCTCGTCCGCCTCTTTCCAGCGGCGATACAAAAGCAACCCTTCGGACCGGCGCAGATCCTCGCCGATCGCACGATAGCGCGCCGCCTGCCGCGCCTGCCGTTCCAACTGCGCCAATTGGGTCGCCAACTGTTCCAGAACGTCATCGACGCGGACCAGGTTCTGCTCGGCCCCCTTCAGCTTCAGCTCCGCCTCGTGGCGCCGCTGGTACAGGCCCGAAATACCCGCCGCTTCTTCCAGAATACGGCGGCGGTTCTTGGGCTTGGCGTTGATCAGTTCACTGATTTGCCCCTGCCGCACCAGTGCCGGCGAATGCGCCCCGGTCGAGGCATCGGCGAACAGCATCTGCACGTCCCGCGCACGCACGTCCTTGGAGTTCACCTTGTAGGCCGACCCGATGTCACGGGTAATGCGGCGGATGATTTCCAACTGGTCGTCGTCATTGAACCCTGCGGGGGCCAGCCGGTCGGAATTGTCGATGACCAGCGCCACCTCGGCAAAGTTGCGGGCCGGACGGCTAGAGGCACCGGCAAAGATCACATCCTCCATCCCGCCGCCACGCATCGCCTTGGCGCGGGTTTCACCCATGACCCAGCGCAGACCTTCCAACAGGTTCGACTTGCCGCAGCCGTTCGGCCCGACAACGCCGGTCAACCCGTTCTGGATCAACAGCTCCGTCGGATCGACGAAGCTTTTGAAGCCGGTCAGTCTGAGCTTGTTGAACTGCAAGGGCGCGCCCGTTCCACTGGTGAAAATCTGGGCACAAGACTGCCAATCGGCACAGGCCAGAGTCAATTGGGTTTTAACCGTATCTGGGCGACACAGCCGGGTTATCCACAAGATATTGCGGGTTTTGGCTGAAATCCGCCCGGTTCGGCCTCCTCTCGCCCCCTTGACCGCGAACCCGCGATTGGGTCACATCCGGCCAAACAACCGGATGCCACACATGACCCTCACCGTTTCCCAAACCGACCCGCGCCAACCCGAGGCAGCGGCACTGCTGCATGCCTCGCACAAGCTGATGGGAGAGTTGTTCAACCCCGAGGAAAACCATTTTCTGTCCGTGGAAGAGCTTTGCACATCCGACATCACCTTCCTGGCCGCCTATGACGGCGGCGGCATCCTTGGCACGGGGGCATTGGCGAACCGCGGTACCTATGGCGAGGTGAAATCCATGTTCACCGCCCCCGAGGCCCGCGGCAAAGGCGTGGCCGACGCGATCCTGTCGGCCTTGATCGACACGGCCCGCGCCCAAGGCCTGCCCTTGATGCGGCTGGAAACCGGCGACAGCCTGCACGCCGCACACCGGCTTTACGCGCGGCACGGGTTTACCCGCTGCGGCCCCTTCGGGGATTACGAGGCGATGCCCACATCCGTTTTCATGGAAAAGACACTGTAACTGTCAGCAATCCAGCTTGCCGACGATCACCGCCGCATCGCCGCTGACTGATTTCACGCGGCAGCCGGTTGCCTGTTCGATGGCCACCTCGGCCCGGCGGGCGACCGGCCCCATGCGCGGTGCGTATTCCGCATTGGTGCGAATGGCCTCGGCCAGATCATCCTTTTTGCGGATGTCGAAAGTGGATCCCTCTACCGTGACCGTTGTGGTCGGGATGCCGCGGAAATACGGGGTAGGCCCATCACAGGCAGCAAGAAGCGGGATCAGGAACAACATATATCTCATGCCCCAAACTATCCCCCTTTCTTGGTTAACAAACCCTGAACACCCCTGCGACTTTCTGTATTCTTTTATACTCTGTTTATCGAATATTTATTGAACCCAATCCGAAAGACCTTGAGGGACCGACATGACCCAACCACACGCCAGACCCGCAGACACATATTCCCCGCTCTACTTTCTGGCCTCGCTTGGCGCAGGCGGGCTGACCGTCACATTCTTCATGTACCTGATGTTCTGGGTGCCCCACCAAGGCCGCCCCGTCCCGATTTTCGAGGATATCATGGCCGCCTTCACCACGGGCAGCCTGCCGATGCAAATCGCCATCGCCGCCGCCATGACCGGTATCGCGGTCTTCGCCTTCATCAACGTCAATTCGCTGATCTGGAATTTCAGCGCATTGGCAAAATTCAAACAGACGCCCGCTTATGGCGCGCTGCGCGATTCCAACGGTGAAACCACCCTGCTGGCGGCACCGCTGGCCGCGGCAATGACCGTGAACGGCATGTTCATCGTCGGGTTGGTCTTTGTGCCGGGGCTGTGGGGGATCGTCGAATACCTGTTCCCCATGGCGCTGCTGGCCTTTCTGGGTCTTGGCATCTGGGCGCTGCGCACCATCGGCGATTTTCTGGGCCGCGTGCTGACCAGCGGCGGCGTGTTCGACGTGACCGCGCACAACTCCTTTGCGCAACTTCTGCCCGCATTCGCGCTGGCCATGGTCGGCGTTGGCCTTGCCGCCCCCGCCGCGATGAGTACACACCCCACCACCGTCGGCACGTCGATGGTTCTGTCCACCTTCTTCGGTATCGCAGCCGTCATCTATACGGTTGTCGCCGCAATCACTGCATTCAATTCCATGCTTCACCACGGCACCGCGCGCGAGGCTGGCCCAACCCTGATGGTGGTCGTGCCGATCATGACCGTACTGGCCATCCTGCTCCTGCGTCAGGACCATGCGCTGCACGCCACCTATGGCGTCCACTCCACCGCCGGCGAAACCATGGTATTTCTCGCCCGCCTGCTGACCGTGCAAGTTGTGTTCTTGCTGCTGGGGATGCTGGTGCTGCGCCGCCAGGGCTATTTCACCGATTACGTGACGGGGCCGAACACCTCTCCCGGCTCCTACGCGCTTGTCTGCCTCGGCGTGGCGCTATCGGTGATGCTGCATTTCTTCATCAACAAGGGGCTGGCGGGCGCTGGCGTGATCGACAAGTTCGGCACGGCTTACTGGGCGCTGACCGCCGTCGCACTGGCTTCGCAGTTCCTGATGGTCTGGCTTGTGCTGCGCCTGAATCGCCAGCACTTTGACCGTCGCGCCACACCGCAGGCTGTCCCGGCCGAATAACCACCACTCACGGAAAACGCCAAAAGGGGGGCGCGGGGAAACCTGCGCCCCCTTCTTCTTGCCCCGCCGCCCGCGTGGTCATATCATCTGACCAAATTCAAGATACAGGCCCGCCATGCCCTTCCGCTCCGTCCAACCCGAGAAACTCTCGACCGCCGTTTCCCGCCAGATCGAACAGCTGATCCTGCGCGGAATCCTGCGCCCGGGCGAACGCCTGCCGTCCGAACGCGATCTTGCGGAACGGCTGGGCGTGTCGCGCCCATCCCTGCGCGAGGCCGTGTCGGACCTATCGGAAAAGGGACTGCTGACCAGCCGTGCGGGGGCTGGCATCTACGTGGCCGATGTGCTTGGCTCCGCCTTTTCGCCGGCGCTGGTCAAGCTTTTTTCCGAACATGACGAGGCCGTGTTCGACTATCTCGCCTTTCGCCGCGACATGGAAGGGTTGGCGGCCGAACGCGCCGCCCGGCTGGGGTCGGACACCGACCTTGCGGTGATCGCGGAAATCTTCGCCAAGATGGAAACCGCCCACGCCAAGCGCGCCCCGGCAGACGAGGCCCGGCTGGACGCCGATTTCCACCTGTCAATCATCGAGGCAAGCCATAACGTCATCATGCTGCACATGATGCGGTCCATGTATGAACTGCTGCGCGAAGGCGTTTTTTACAACCGGCAAGTCATGTTCAAACAGCGCACCAACCGCGCCGAATTGCTGGACCAGCACCGTGCCATCAACGACGCCCTGCAAGAACGCGACCCAAAGGCCGCGCGCGCGGCGGTCGAAGCGCACCTGGACTACGTCGCCGGCGCCCTCACTGACCAACAACGCGCCGACCGGAATGAAGATGTGGCAAGGCAAAGGCTGGAACACGAAAAAGCCCGCTAAAACCCGCACCCTCCCTTTCTTGACCCTCCCTGTCTTCACTGTTCGATAAATACCTCAAATGCGCCAAGCCCGCCGCGCACGCTCCCTATCGGGCATGAAAAAGCCCGAGGGCCACAAGGCACCCCGGGCTCAATTCCTAGGCTTGGAACCAGCTTAGTGCAGCTTGGCTTCGACCTCGGCAATCGCGTCGGTGATCAGCTTGTTGCCTTCCGTTGCGGTCATCTGCGCTGCGATAACCTCGCGGGCTGCGGCAACGGCCACAGTAGCAGCGGTGTCGCGCACTTCGCGGACAGCCGATGCCTCGGCCGAAGCAATCTGATCCTCGGCGGCTTGCATACGGCGCGCGATCGAGACCTCAAGGTCTTTCTTCGCTTGCACGGCAGCTGCGTCGGCATCTTCCTTGGCATGGGCCACGATGCGGTCGGCTTGTTCCTGCACTTCCTTCTGCTTGCGCTCGTAAGAGGCCAGCAGCGCCTGGGCGTCGTCTCGCAGCGCGCGCGCTTCGTCCAGTTCGGATTTGATGCCTGCAGAACGATCGTCCAGCATCTTGCCGATCATACCCGGTACCTTGAAATAGAACAGGACCGCGATGAACAGGATAAATGCCAACAGCACGATGAAGTTCGTGCTGTGCAGCGACAGGAACGGGCCGCTTGCCGCGAATGCAGGCGTGGCGGCGGTCAGGGCAATAAGCGTTGCAATCTTGCGCATGGTATTACCCTTTCACCCGTGCTGTCACGGAAGCTTCGATGGCTTTTGCATCAGCTTTGCCGCCCAGTGCCGCGACAACGGCAGCGGCCGTGTCATTGGCCACATCCTTGACGGACGCCATGGCGTTCGCGCGGATCTCGGCGATGGCTTTTTCACCCTCGGCGGTCTTGGCAGCGATTTTTGCGTCGGCCTCGGCGATGGCCTTGTCCAGATCTGCCTGGATTTCGGCGCGCGTTTCGGTCGCGATGCGGTTTGCCTCGACGCGGGCATCGGCAAGCGCCTGGTCATAGGCCGCTTCGGCCTCCAGTGCTTTTGCCTTCAGCTCTTCGGCCGCGGCGATATCATTCGTGATTGTCCCCTGACGCTCGGCCAGAACCGCGCCAATGCGCGGAAGCGCGATGCGCGACAGGACGAAATAGATCACGACCAGCGTGACCATAAGCCAGAAAATCTGGTTGCCCCAGGTCGAGAAATCGAGCTGCGGCATGCCCGGTGCGGATGCGGCTGCATCTGCGCCGTGTGCTGCCCCGTGGGCGGCGTCGGCCGCTTGGCCAGCGGCGTCGTGCGTATCAGTCGCCATGTCGTCCTCCTGGGAACTTTCCGTTGTATTACGGGTGGACCAGTATCACCGGCCCACCCGCACGTAAGGATGGTTCCGTAGGTCTTAGACGGCGAACATCAGCAGCAGAGCGACGAGGAACGAGAAGATCCCCAGTGCTTCTGCGAATGCGATGCCGATGAACAGGGTCGCGGTTTGCGACGCGGCGGCAGAGGGGTTGCGCAGTGCGCCGGCCAGGTAGTTGCCTGCGACGTTGCCCACACCGATTGCGGCTGCGCCGGAACCGATTGCTGCAAGACCTGCGCCGATATGTGCCAGTTGACCTTCCATGAGTGTATCTCCTTACGTTGGAAGTTGGAATTCAGGGTTGTTAGGTTGTGACCTTTGCGTGCCGATTAGTGCCCCGGGTGCAGTGCATCCTTCAGGTAAACGCAGGTCAGAATTGTGAAAACATAGGCCTGAATAAAGGCCACCAAGACCTCTAGACCATACATCGCGGTGATGGCGACGACCGACAGCGGCGATACAACGGCGATAGCGGCAAAGCCCGCGAACACCTTGATCACAGCGTGGCCTGCCATGACGTTACCGGCCAAACGAATGGAGTGGCTGACCGGACGCACGAAATACGAAATCAGTTCGATGATCGCCAGAACGGGGCGCAGGGCCAAAGGCGCCGAAGACACCCAGAACAGGCCAAGGAAAGCCGTGCCGTTCTTGATGAAACCAACGATGGTCACGGTCAGGAACACCAGCAACGCCAGCACCACGGTCACGGCGAAATGCGAGGTGGTGGTGAAGGACATCGGCAGCAAGCCAAGGAAGTTGGCCATCACGATGAACATGAACAGGGTCATCACATAGGGGAAGAAGACCAGCGCATCCTTGCCGGCCACGTCCTCGACCATCTTGTAGATGAAGCCATAGGCCAGTTCAGCGATCGACTGCTTGCGCGACGGAACCACGGCGCGGCGTGCGCTGCCCCAGACCATCAGCAGGATCACGGCAACAACGGCCAGCGCCATCCACAGGGTCGCGTTGGTGATGGTGAACAGCCCGATCGGTCCATCGCCGAACAACGGTTTGATGATGAACTGATCCATCGGGTGGAAAACCAGTCCGCCCTCTTCGGCACCGTGCGCTTCAGTCGCCATAATGACCTCTCATCTCTCGTTCTCTGTCGGGTCTGTCAGGACCCGGAATTCCCGTTGGCCTGTTCGGCCTCTTGTTTTTCCTGGATCTCGCGGGCGGATCGCATCATCGTCTTGATGCCGGCCACGAGGCCAAGGAGGGTGAACACGACAAGGAAGATCGGAATGGTCCCAAGCAGGAGGTCCAACCCGTATCCGATGCCGAAACCGATCCCCAGACCGGCCACCATTTCTATTACCATGCGCCACGCCAGATTGGCCTGACTATAGTGTTCGTCCGCGCGGGCCCCTGGTTCCTGCGAGGCTTTCGCCTGCTTGATCCGGGCCCCCAGATCGGCCAGTTGCCGTTCCTTTTCCGCCTCGGACATGGGTCCAGACCCCTCACGTTTGGTTGTCGCCTTGCTAAGCGGGGCCGGTGAAGGAGTCAAGCGCGGGAGCGCCCGCAGTAAGCCACTGTTTCATAACAGTATTTTCAGAACGAAGGCGCGGGAACAGGGCCGAACGCAGGACACGTTGGCGCTAACGGGCAGGGTTTTCGTTATTCAACCGATCAGTTGACGATTGCCACGCGGGGGGCGTATTGGCTGGCTATGGTCCAGTCACTCGATACCGTCTTTGCGGCGCTTTCCGACCCCACCCGCCGCACGATCCTGTCGATGCTGCTGGAGGATGACATGGCCGTGACGGACGTGGCCGAACCGTTCGAGATGTCGCTGGCCGCGATTTCCAAGCACCTGTCTATTCTGGCGGGTGCCGGGCTGATTTCACAGGAAAAGCGCGGGCGGGTAAAATGGTGCAAACTGGAGCCGAACGCCCTGCGCGCCGCCAGCGTCTGGATGCAGGGGTTCGGCCAGTTCGAACCGGTGCATCTGGATGCGTTCGAACGGTTCCTGGCGTTTGAACTGGGCGAAGAGGCCGGCGAATAGCCCGCTACTCTTCTTTCAGAAGCAGCCACAGCGCGACGATGGTCAGGGCGACACCTGCGAGGATCAGCAGGGGCGGTACCCCGTTGCCCAGCGCGATTTCCCACAAGATCACCCACGAGGGTGTCAGATAGGTATAGGCCATGACCTTGGCCGAGGGCAGGCGCAGCGTGGCGAATTGCATCAGCACAAAGGTGATG
Source organism: Rhodobacteraceae bacterium UBA3069 (assembly GCA_002366795.1). GTDB lineage: Bacteria > Pseudomonadota > Alphaproteobacteria > Rhodobacterales > Rhodobacteraceae > UBA3069. The sequence goes on from DFBX01000090.1 coordinate 20,734, forward strand.
GCGCTGGCGCAGATCGCAACATAGGCGATGGTGATCCAGACGATACCGGGCAACGCCGCCCAATCGGTCGCCATGATATCGGACCAACCCCATGCGGTTATGACCGCGCAGCCAGCGACCAGCATCCCGAAGGTAAAGACGATAGGCGGCTCGCCCCGGTTCAGAAGGCGCACCATGGGGGTATAGGCCGCATGAGCGATGCAGCCGATGAAAAAGATCGCCTCTCCTCTTCCGATGTTGAATTGCATCAAGGCGTTCAGATCGGCGCGGAAGATGACCCAGACCGCCCCTGCCCCGCCCACGGCCAGCGCCAGCGCCATGCGTGGCGTGGTGATCTGGCGCAGCATCAGCCAGCCGAACCCCGCCGCCATCAGCGGGGTCAGCGTGAACACAGCCGAGGCAGACACCGGCGCGGCGGTCTTCAGCCCCTCGAACATCAGCACGAAATAGCTGGAAAACACCCCGCCCAGCAGCAGGTAACGCCATGGCGCGCGGGCAGCAGAACGGGGCAAGCCCGTGGTCGCCAGCGCGGCGATGCCCACCAGCGTGGCCGCGATGGCAAAGCGCACCGCGTTCAGGGCCGTGGGCGCGATCTGGTTCGCCGCCATCACCCCCAACGAGAAAGACCCAGCCACCAGCCCCGAAAAGGCCAGCATCGCAAGATGCCCCTGCGCGGAAGGGGAAAGCGCCCTCAAACCGCGTCCCAATCGGCGGCGGTTTCCTTAAGGTGGGTCAGAAAGGCCTGCACCTTGGATGTCCGGTGCAGATCGACATGAGTGACCAGCCATAGCGGTGCCTCCCATTCCGGGTCTGGCGGGCAGACTTCCAGCAGGTCGGGGTATTCCTGCGCCATCCACAAGGGCAAAAAGCCGATGCCCATCCCTTGCAAAACGCCCAGTTCGGCGGTGCGCAGATCGGTGGCACGCAGGATGATGCGCTCTGCCGGGATATTCTCCCACAGCCATTTGTAGAAAGGGGCGCGGGTGTCGTGGTCGTCGCTGCCAATGAACCAGTGCTGCGGGTAATCGGTCGGGCTGTCGGGCATGCCGAACCGTTCTGCATAGGCGCGGCTGCAATACAGCCCGGTGCGCTGGCGAAAGAACGGCTGCACCACGTTGTCGGGCTCCTGCGGGGCGCTGCCCGCACGGATCGCAACATGCGCCTCGCCGTATTCCAGGCGGAACAGGCGCTCGCCGGTCAGATAGCGTAGGATCACCTCGGGGTGGGCCATGCGGAAGGCATCCATCGCAGGGATCATCAGCCCCGCCAGCCCGCCGATCGAGGTGACGACCAATTCGCCTGACACCGCATCGCCCGCGCCCCTGATCCGGCTTAGCAATTGCGCGAACTGGTCATCGGTGGCCTGTGCCACGCGCAACAGATCCTGCCCCGCCTCGGTCGCGGTATAGCCGCGCGCGTGACGCTGGAACAGTTTGACCCCCATCCGCGCCTCAAGCGCGTCCACATGACGGATGACCGTGGCGTGGTGAACGCCCAGCACCTCTGCTGCGCCGCTGACCGTGCCCATTCGCGCCACCTGAAAGGCCGTGCGCACCTCGTCCCAGTTTTCCATCACTACCTCATGTGTATTCTTGAACCGTTGACGGGACTCAAAACCCCTGACGTTCGCAATTGCAGGGAATCTAGCGGTTCCCACTGCCGCATCAAGTGCCGAAATCCCACAGGTGACGTGCCTTTGAATAGCGTCACATTAGAACTTGCGGCACTGCGGCGAACAAGTTGCTCAGGCTGAATGAAGGTAACCCGTTACACGTATGACCAGTTGATCGTAGACGACACGCCTTGGTTCGTCAGCCTGCTATTCGTCAGCGGTGCGGTCGTGTTTTCGGGCGGCGCGATGTATCTTTTGCAAAGCGGGCGGATTTGGGGTTTCCCGCTGATGCTTGGCAGCTTCATGTGCCTGTTCATGCTATACCTGTTCCTGCGCCGCACGCAGCTTATCCTGCACCGCGACGAAGGCTGGGCCGCGCTGCGCAAGAAAAGCCTGACCTCGCGAGAGGAGGTCCGCTTTGCCCTAGATTACATCCTGCGCGCCGAGGTCGAGGCGCATCATGCCCAGGGCCCGACATGGCGCACCGTCCTGATCACCGAAATGAATGGCGCGCGGCGGCGCTTTCCGCTGACGCTGTATTTCTCGAACTCCACCAGCCACGACCGGATCGCGCACCTGATCAACGAATGGCTTGCCGGGCGGATGGCGACCGGCAGCGCCGTCTAGGCGATCAAGGCGATCAAGGCTTGCACGCATCCCGGCGCGCTGCAAAATGCGCCTATGAAAGTCTCGCGCAATACCGATCGGCAGTTGATACTGGACTGGACCCCATGGCTTCTGGGGGGTGGCCTGCTGCTGGCCATGCTGCTTTTCGTCGGTATCGGACTGCTGGCACCCTTCGCGGGCGACGATCCGATGCTGTGGCTGTTTTCGGTCATGTTCGTTGTCGTGAGCGGGGGACTTTGGGGCGGGGCCCTGGTGCTATTCGTCAAGCGGCGCCAGCTGATCTTTGACCGGGACACCGGGCAGATCACCCTGCGCACGCGCTCTTTTCTGAAATACACTCAGGATCAGCACGACCTGTCCTGCCTGCTGCAAGTGGCGCTGGAACATGACCGCTCTGATTCCGGGCAGACCCTGTCGCGCCCGGTCCTGGTGCTGGCCTCGCGCCGCCGTGGCGGGGCCGAACGGCGTGTGCCGGTCCATGCCTATTACACCAATGGCAGCGGGCCGGGCCATGTGGCCGATCTGATCAATGACTGGCTAAAGGCCGGCGCGGCTTTGCAGGCTTGACCCGCGCCTGACCAAGGCTTGACTCTGCGGCCCGTCCGGCCTATTGCCCCCTAGTTCCCGGAAGTTCCATGCTTCCGGTCCCAACGGCCCATGCCGGGGATCGCCACCAGTCAGCGCGTTGCGCCCACTGGTGCGCTTGTGCTTTGTGCGCCCCCGACTTGCGACCGGATAGCCGCCTTCCCATTTGGTAAGGCACAGTTCGAAACCGGCGCAGGAGGCCGAAGGCATGTTTGAAAATCTATCCGACCGCCTTTCAGGCGTCTTCGACCGGCTCACGAAACAGGGCGCACTGTCCGAAGAGGATGTGAAAACCGCCCTGCGCGAAGTGCGCGTCGCCCTGCTGGAGGCCGACGTATCGCTGCCCGTCGCGCGCGAATTCGTCAAGACCGTGCAGGACAGGGCCACCGGCCAGTCCGTCACCAAATCCGTGACCCCCGGCCAGCAGGTCGTGAAAATCGTCCATGACGCGCTGATCGACGTGCTGCGCGGCGAAGGCGACCCCGGCGCGCTGAAGATCGACAACCCGCCCGCGCCGATCCTGATGGTCGGCCTTCAAGGGTCGGGTAAAACCACCACCACCGCCAAGCTGGCGAAACGCCTTAAGGATCGCGAAGGCAAGCGGGTGCTGATGGCATCGCTTGACGTGAACCGCCCCGCGGCGATGGAACAGCTGGCCATTCTGGGTGTGCAGATCGGCGTCGATACGCTGCCCATCGTCAAGGGCGAAGACCCGGTGGCGATTGCGAAACGCGCGAAAACGCAGGCCAGCCTTGGCGGCTATGATGTCTATATGCTGGACACCGCCGGCCGCCTGCATATCGACGAGGAACTGATCGCGCAGGCCGCCGCCGTGCGCGACGTGGCCCAGCCCCGCGAAACCCTGCTGGTGGTCGATGGCCTGACCGGTCAGGACGCGGTGAACGTGGCCACTGAATTCGACGACAAGATCGGCGTCACCGGCGTTGTCCTGACCCGTATGGACGGCGACGGGCGCGGCGGCGCGGCCCTGTCCATGCGCGCCGTCACCGGCAAACCCATCCGCTTTGTCGGCTTGGGCGAAAAGATGGACGCGATCGAAACGTTCGAACCCGAACGCATCGCCGGCCGCATCCTTGGCATGGGCGACATCGTTGCCCTGGTCGAGAAGGCGCAAGAAACGCTGGAGGCCGAGCAGGCCGAGCGCATGATGAAGCGGTTCCAGAAGGGTCAGTTCAACATGAACGACCTGAAGATGCAGCTGGAACAGATGCTGAAGATGGGCGGCATGGAATCCATCATGGGCATGATGCCCGGCATGGGCAAGATGGCGAAACAGGTTCAGGACGCCGGTTTCGACGACACCATCCTGAAACGCCAGATCGCGCTGATCCAGTCCATGACAAAGCGCGAGCGCGCGAATCCGCAACTGCTGCAAGCCAGCCGCAAGAAACGCATCGCCAAGGGTGCGGGGCTTGAAGTGTCCGACCTGAACAAGCTTCTGAAAATGCACCGCCAGATGTCGGACATGATGAAGAAGATGGGCAAGATGGGCAAAGGCGGCATGCTGAAACAGGCCATGAAGGGCATGTTCGGCAGGGGCGGCGGCATGCCCGCAGGCATGGACCCGTCGCAGATGGACCCCAAGCAGCTGGAAGAAGCGGCCAAGGCCATGGGCAGCAAGATGCCCGGCGGCATGGGCGGGCTTGGCGGCGGCATGGGCCTGCCCGGCGGGCTGTCCGGATTCGGCAAGAAGAAGTAACCCATGACCGCCGTGACCATCACCATACCCCAGCTTGAAACCGAACGGTTGATCATGCGCGCCCCCGGCCCGCAGGATTTCGACGTGTTCGCGGATTTCTATGTCTCTGACCGTGCGAAATTCGTCGGCGGGCCGCTGGACCGCGAAGGATCGTGGCGCATGCTGGCGATGGAAATCGGTCATTGGCACATGGCCGGTTTCGGCCGCTGGATCGTGACCCCCAAGGCCGGGGACAAGGCGGGCGCAACCGCCGGCATTGTCGGCCTTTTCGCGCCCGAAGGCTGGCCCGAACCGGAAATCGGCTGGGACTTGTACCAAGGCTTTGAGGGCAAGGGATACGCGACCGAGGCCGCGATTGCCGCCCGCGCCTATGCCTATGACGTGCTGTGCTGGCCCACCGCCATCAGCCTTGTGAAACCGGGCAACGATGCCTCGGCCCGCGTCTGCGAACGGCTGGGCTGCACCCGCGAAGAAGATTACGACCACCCGCGCCACGGCACGGTGCAGGTCTGGCGCCATCCCGCGCCCGACACGCTGGTCAACGGCGGAATGGAGGCATACGCATAATGGCCTCTCGATCCATCCCCGTCATCGAAACCAAACGCCTGATCCTGCGCGGCCCCGAGCCCGAGGATTACCCGAATTTCAAATCCACCTTCACGTCCTACCGGGCGCGTTTCATGGGCGGGCCGCTGAACGATTACGAAACATGGATGCTCTATGCCGCCGAAATCGGCCATTGGCAGATTCGCGGCTATGGCATGTGGATGATCCATGACCGCGTGACCGACAAACCGCTGGGCATGGCCGGCGGCTGGAAACCCGCCAAGTGGCCCGAGGCCGAACTGGCCTGGATCATCTGGCCGGATACCGCGGGCCACGGTTACGCGCTGGAAGCGACCCACGCCGTGCGCTCGCATCTGTATCGCAACAAGGGCTGGGAAACCGCCGTGTCCTACGTGGACCCGAAAAACCTTGATTCCATCCGCCTTGCCGAACGCCTGGGCGCGGTGCGCGACAAGGATGCCCGCACCGTCGACGGCCATGACATCGTCTATCGCCACCCCGTGCCCGATGTGCTGTTCGGCAGCCAGATCGAACACGGGATCGAGATGGAAATCGCCAATTACGCCGACCCGCTGTTCAAACCGAAGGGGATGCCCATTGACTGATACCCTGACCCGCGCGGCCGAAGTTCTGGCCTCCCACCGCGACAGCATCGACCGGCTGGACGCGATCCTTGTTTATACGCTGGGCGAACGTTTCAAGCACACCCAGGCCGTGGGCAAGCTAAAGGCCGAACATGCCCTGCCCCCGTCCGACCCCGACCGCGAGGCGCGACAGATCGCCCGACTGGAACAGCTGGCGCAAGACGCCGACCTTGACCCGGAATTCGCCAAGAGTTTCCTGCAATTCATCATCAGCGAGGTGATCCAGCATCACCGCAAGCATCAAGAGTGAAGACCCAGGATTAGCAAGACCCCGCACCGCAAGGCGCGGCCCCGAAAACAACAGACCTGACCGGCGCACCCCGCCGACCAACGCCATCAAAGGAGACTTACACCATGGCAATGAAAATCCGTCTGGCCCGTGGCGGCTCGAAAAAGCGCCCCTTCTATCGTATCGTCGCATGCGACAGCCGTATGCCCCGCGATGGCCGCTTCATCGAAAAGCTGGGCACCTACAACCCGCTGTTGCCCAAAGACAGCGAAGAGCGCGTAAAAATGGACGTCGAGCGCATCCAGTACTGGATGAGCAAAGGCGCACAGCCCACCGACCGTGTGGCCCGCTTCCTTGAAGCCGCCGGTGTTGTCGCCAAGAAAGAGCGCAACAACCCCGAAAAAGCCGTTCCCGGCAAAGCCGCCCAAGAACGCGCCGAAGCCAAAGCGGCCAAAGTTGCAGAAGCAGCCGAAGCGGCAGCAGCCCCCGCAGAAGTAGCCGCCGAGGAATAATTCCTTACCGGTTCGAAAAGAAGCCCCCGTCAGCGCAGGCTGGCGGGGGTTTTTTCTTTTCGGAAACTCAAGGCCGCGTCCAGGCCCCTTATTGCGTGATCTCGATCCCCTTTTCCTTCAGCCAGTAATCGAATGCGATCACGATCTTCCCATCCTCTGATCCGTATTTGGACCGGGCATCGCGGGTACCCTCGTACCCAATGATTTCGGCCAGAGGCAGGTTCGCGTATTCGGGCCAATCAGCGACGTCCTGAACCTTTGAATGATCGGCCTCTGACACCGTCATACCGTGCTTCAGCGCGCCAGCCGTATACCGATGCCAGTTGTCCAAAGCGATAAGGCAGACATGGTTTTCGTCATTCGCCAGGTCCTTGTCACCCAGCCAATGGCCAAACCCCTCGTCCAGGAAAATGCGCGCGGCGGTGCCTCGGTCGCAGCTGTCCTGTTGCAAAATCCACGACAGCACTTTGTCACCATAGTCGTAATTCCAAGTCATCACGGCTTTGTGCCATGTGTTGGGCGTCTGCTGCCCAAGCCATTCGATAATCCGGTCCGTTTCACCGGCAGGAATGACAAGAACCTCCGGGTCGGTCCAATATTGCATCAATGCGTCAAATTCTGTCACTGTCATTCCTTCCAAACTGGTAAAATTTCGTATCGGCCTCAGCCTTTTGGGCCAAACCCAGCACGGAATTCCAACATGGCCGGAATTCAACGTTACTCAACACGAAGGCGGTCGGGCGGCCAGTGTCACAGCCACCTGCCAAAGCGCGCAATCATGGCAAAAGGGCGGGCCCTATGGACCCGCCCCGATCATCAAAGGTTCCGAGTGGAAAAGTACCAGTCAACCGTGTCATAACCTTCGTCCGGACGCGCCATCGCGGCCTCGGGGGTTGCAGGTGTTGGCACGATAACCGGATCGCCGGGCTTCCAGTTCTCGGGCATCGCGCATGTATTCTCGTCTGCGGTCTGCATGGCGACCAGCAGGCGATAGATCTCGTCGACCGAACGCCCTGCATTCATCGGGTAATAGACCATGGCGCGCAGCACGCCCTCGGGGTCGATCAGGAAAGTCGCGCGCACGGCGGCTGTATCAGAGGCACCCGGCTGGATCATGCCATAGGCCTGTGCCACCGCCATGTTCAGATCCGCGATGATCGGGAACTTGATCTCGACGCCGAATTTTTCCTTGATGTTCAGCATCCATGCAATGTGGCTGTAGTGGCTGTCGATGGACAGGCCCAACAGTTCGGTGTTGCGCGCTGCAAAGTCATCTTGCTTCTTGGCAAAGGCGACGAATTCCGTGGTGCAAACGGGCGTGAAATCGGCGGGGTGCGAGAAAAGCACGAGCCACTTGCCACGGTAATCTTCAAGCGTCTTACGGCCATGGGTCGTGGGGGCGTCAAATGCGGGTGCGGCTTCGTTCAACCGTGCGCCGCGCTGTTGTACTTGGTCGGTCATGTGTTGCTGTCCTTCTTGTCAGCGTTTCGATGACACATGGATAGCGGCTGGACAGTTATAAGTGAAATCGAATATAAATATTTTAATTATAGGGAAAATCTATAAATGCTGACTCTCCGCCAATTGCGCTTTCTGACCGCCGTCGCCGAAACGCTGAATTTCTCGCGCGCGGCCGACATCTGTTACGTCTCCCAGCCGACCCTGAGCGCCGGCATCAAGGAACTGGAGGAACGCCTGGGCGTGCAGTTGATCGAACGCACGCGCCGCAGCGTCATGCTGACCCCCCTGGGCAAGGAAATCTCGGCCCGCGCGCAACGCCTTTTGCTGGACGCCGCCGCGATCGAAACCCTTGCGCAGGCCCGCAGAAACCCGTTCGAAGGCGATCTGAAACTGGGTTCGATCCCCACGATCGGCCCCTATCTTCTGCCCCACGCCCTGCCCGCGATCCACGCTGCCTTTCCAAAGCTGCGCGTTTACCTGCGCGAAGAGATGACCGAAAGCCTGATCAAGGGCCTCAATGCGGGGCGTCTTGATCTTGTGCTGATCGCCCTGCCATTCGAAACCGGCGCACTGAAAATCCTGCCCCTGTTCGAAGACGGCTACCAGCTGGCCTCGCCTTCCGAATGGCCCGCCCCGCAAGGCGCCGAAGCCCTGACGCAAAGCGGGCAGCTGATGCTGCTAGAAAAGGGGCATTGCCTTCAGCGTCATGCGCTGGCCGCCTATCCGGGACGCATATCCGCCGCCGAAGACAGCTTTGCCGCAACCAGCCTGACCACCTTGACCGCCATGGTTTCCGAAGGGCTGGGGATCACCCTTTTGCCGAACCTCGCCGTCAACGCTGGCGTGGCGGGCACCGAATATGTGCGGCTGACGCCCCTTCCCGATGCCTGCCCCCGCCGTGTAGCCTTGGCTTGGCGACCCGGTTCTGGCCGTTCGGAGGCCTTTCAAAAGCTCGGCGCGCTATTGCAACGCACGCATCGGGAACTTGCCGATACCGCCAAGCCAGCAGAAGCAGCCGACGCGGAATAGTTCCTCACTGGCCAGACAGAAAGCCCCCGTCAGCACAGGCTGGCAGGTTTTCTTGTTGCAATGGCCCGCCTTTCAATCGCGGCATTCTACTTTTACCTGTCAGATTTCGACTTGGCGATTTCTGCCAGCGCACCGGCAATTCGTTTTCTTTCTGCGGATTTGCGGGTACTCGATCTGACGAGGAGAAAAATCGGCATGATCACAAAAACCGGAACAACCCAAAGGCCCGGCAAACCGATATTGTTGAGCTACAGATTTTCCTTTTGAAAACCTCGCGCTGATCTGACCGCTATTTAAAAAGCACTTAGCTGTCACATCCCGGCAGGTAG
>DFBX01000113.1 GCA_002366795.1 Rhodobacteraceae bacterium UBA3069
AGCCCCAAGCTCAGGCAGGCGGTCCCAATGGTGCGGTTACTTTTCTTTGCCTGCCAGGGGGGTGGCTTGCGCCATGGCATCGCTAAGTATCGACACACCCACGGGCCGGTTCACGGTTGTTGAAAGCGGCGGGGCAATCTCTGCCGCCAGATGGGGCACGGCAGAGGGGGCAGAGGCCACGCCCTTGCTGTGCGCCGCGGTCGCACAAATCGCGGAATATTTCAACGGCACGCGCCAAGCCTTTGACCTGCCGCTGAAAATGGCCGGCGGGCTGACCGGGCAGGTGGGGGCGTTGATGTTGGATATTCCACTGGGAGAGACGCGGACCTATGGCGACCTGGCCCGTGATCTGGGCGCGCCGACCCAAGCCATCGGTCAGGCCTGCGGGGCCAATCCGATACCGCTGATCATCCCGTGCCACCGGATCTTGTCGGCCACGGGGCTGGGCGGGTTTTCAGGTGCGGGCGGGGTGGAAACCAAGGTGGCATTGCTGCGCCATGAAGGCGCGGCGGGGCTGTTGATCTAACCGGCGCATGACCCTAAAAATCGGGAACCGGTTTCAGCCGTCCCTGCCATAGATAAGCTGCTGCGCGATCCCCGCGCCGATCAGGTAGGCCGAGGTCAGGATCAGCCCCCAATGCGCCCAGCTTTCGGGGTGGAAGTCGACCAGGGCAGCCCATCCGGCAAAGAAGATCCATGCCAGTGCAATTGGCAGGGTCAAGCCGCGCCATCGCCGCGTGCGGACCGGATGCACAAATTTCAAAGGCATGAACATCGCCGCCGCCAGCACGGTGACAAGACCAAGGCTGATGTAGAAATCGGGCTGCAACGCGAACAGGACAATCACCAGCATGTTCCAGCAGCCGGGAAAGCCGGAAAAGGAATTGTCCACTGTTTTCATGCGGTTATCTGCGAAATACATGGCCGAGGTGAAGGTGATCACGATGATTGCCACCCAGCCGGTCCAGCCCGGCAGCAACCCCGACTTGAACAGGGCAAAGGCGGGGATGAACACATAGGTCAGGTAGTCGATGATCAGGTCCAGCAAGACCCCGTCGAACGTGTTTGCATTGGTTTTCACATCGTAACGGCGCGCCAGCGGGCCGTCGATGCCATCGACGAAAAACGCCACCACCAGCCACAGGAACATCACCGCCCATTTGCCATCGACTGCGGCCAGCATGGCCAGCATGGCGAAAACTGCGCCGGTGGCGGTCAGCAGGTGAACCAGGTGGGCCTTGAGCGAGATGGACATGGGAAACTCGTCTAGCTGGGGTAAAGGGGCGGGGTAGCGCCGCGCGCCGGACGGGTCAACCCTTGCCGCCGGATGCGCGGGGATGCGTGCGGTCGTAGACTTCTAGCAAGCGAGCGGTATCAACGCCGGTATAGGCCTGCGTGGTGGACAGCGAGGCATGGCCAAGCAGTTCCTGGATGGCGCGCAGGTCGCCGCCAGAATTCAGCAGGTGGGTGGCAAAGCTGTGGCGCATCGCATGGGGTGTGACCGACGCGGGCAGGCCCAGTTGCAGGCGCGCGGCCTCGGTCACTTTTTGCACCATGCGCGGGGATAGCGCGCCGCCGCGCTTGCCGCGAAACAGCGGCTGATCGTTTTCTGTCGGCCATGGGCACAGGCGGATGTAATCGGCCACGGCGCGGCGGGCGACGGGCACCACGGGCACGATGCGTTCCTTGCCGCCCTTGCCGATGATGCGCAGCGCGTCCGACAGGGGCGCGTCAGATCCTTTCAGGGACAGCGCCTCGGATATGCGCAAGCCGCAGCCATATAGCAGCGTGATCACCGCACTGTCGCGCGCGCCGATCCAGCCGTCTTGCGACTGCAATTCGACCTGGGCGATCATGTCCCGCGCGGCGTCCTCGGCCAGCGGGCGCGGCAGCTTGCGTTGGTATTTCGGTGAACGGGCAGACAGGACCGCGGTGGGGTCGAACCCCTCGCGGTCGGCCAGCCAGCGCATGAAGGATTTGACCGAGGACAGCTTGCGCGCCAATGAACGCGGTCCAATACCATCGGACCGGACCGCCGCCATCCATGCGCGCATGTCGCGCACCGACAGGGCGGACAAGGGGCCAAGCCCCTGCGCCTCGCCCTTGTAGGCGGTCATGAAAGACAGAAATTCGGTCACGTCGCGCCCGTAGGCGTCTATCGTGTTTTTCGACGATCCTTTCAGCGCCGCCTGCGCGTCCAGCCAACCTGACAGGGCGTCCCTTGCGGCGGCGGAAATCACGATAGCCAGCGGCGCATGGCCCGTTCAAAGACACCGGCGAAAAACGCCAACAGGTCAGTGCCTTGAGCGGGCGAGAACTGGTGCGGATCCTCGGCCCCCATGACCAGCATGCCGGGCAGGCGACCCGCACCGAAATCAAGCCGCAGGCAGGCTTCGGAGCGGACCCAGGCGGCGGCTTCGCCATAGATGGCAGGCGAGCCTTCCTGCATCTGGCGCAGGGTGACCTGCCGCACGGGAGCGTCGCGCCCGCCGGTCAGATAATCTTGGATGAAACCGGGTTCAGCCACGGACAGAACATCACCCAGCCGCATCACGGCAGGATCCTTGTCATTCTGCACCGATTCCAGCACCAGCCGGATCGCATCGACACGCAGAATTTCAGCCACTTCGCTGCCCAGCCCCTTGAGGAACTGCTCGAACGTGATCGGGTCCAGCATTTTCAGAATGGCGCGATGCACCTGGTTGGTGCCGGCAAGGTTTTCATAGGCGGCGGCGATGACGCTGCGGTGGGTGTCCTCCAGCCGGTCCAGGCGGGCCTCCAGCCTGTCCATGGCGATGCCGCGCAGATCGACGATATTGCCGCCCATCGCCCGTTCGTTGGCCGAGATAAGCGCCCGCATAAGGTCTTGGTCTTCAAGGATAACATCCGGCTCCGCGATGATTTTCTCGCGCAGATGGTCGTCCATTTTCGGGTTGCTGCTCATGCTTGCCTCTTTGTTCGTTGGGGCAACTTTACCAGAGCGGCCCTGCGATTTCTGCATTTTTCTGCGGGTTTTCCCCCAGATGCCCCGCCCTGTTGCGGCCTGTCAACGGATATGCCCCGGCGCGCGGGGCGGCCGGGGCTGTATGTTGTTTCCGTGTGACGCGACATGGCGTCAGTTGCAGGTCAAAGGATTTTTTGACCGGTCTTGGCCCAGTCTGCCATGAACGCGTCCAGCCCCTTGTCGGTCAGCGGGTGTTTGGCCAGCCCCTTGATCACGGCGGGGGGGGCGGTGATCACGTCGGCCCCGACCAGCGCGCAATCCTGCACATGGTTCGCCGACCGGATCGACGCGGCAAGGATTTCGGTGCCGAAATCGTAATTGTCATAGATGGTGCGGATATCCTCGATCAGCTGCATCCCGTCGAGAGAGATATCGTCAAGTCGGCCGATGAAGGGGCTGATGAAGGTCGCACCCGCCTTGGCCGCGACCAGCGCCTGGTTGGCGGAAAAGCACAGCGTTACGTTGACCATGAACCCTTCGCCCGACAGCACGCGACAGGTTTTCAGCCCGTCCCATGTCAGCGGCACTTTCACCGCGATATTGTCGGCCAGGGCGGCCAGTTTGCGCCCCTCGGCCAGCATGCCGTCGAATTCTGTCGCGACCACCTCGGCGGACACTGGCCCGTCGACCAGCGCGGCGATTTCCTTGGTGACTTCGATGATGTCACGGCCCGATTTCATGATCAGCGACGGGTTGGTGGTGACGCCGTCCACCATGCCCAAATCGTTCAGTTCTGCAATGGCGTCGATCTCGGCTGTGTCTACGAAGAATTTCATTTCTGGTCCCTCGGGGTGGTTGGACTTTATTCGTCCAAGCCTTTACCCCATGGGCAAGAAACCCGAAACCCCTTTCCCGTCCAAGGACCGCCCGTTGCAGGACTATTTCGAACAAGGCGAACTGGTTGGCGTGTTGACCACGCAGCCGCTGGACCGCGTGCTGGATTACCGCGCGCCCGAAGGCGGCTGCCACCTGGGCGCTTTCGTCGAGGTGCCGCTTGGCCCGCGCAAGGTGTTGGGCGTGGTCTGGGGGGCGGGGCGCGGCGATTGGGATTTTGCCAAGGTGCGTTCAGTGATTAGGGTTTTGGACGTGGCCCCGATGCGCGGCGAATTGCGCGATTTCATCATGCGCGCGGCCGATTACACGCTGACGCCCCTGACCGCGATGCTGCGTCTGGCCACCCGCGCGCCGGGGCTGGGCGATCCGCCCTCGATGCGCAAGGTCTACCGCATGGGCCATGGCAGGCCCGACAGGATGACCGATGCGCGCACCCGCGTACTTGAGGTGCTGCGCGATTACGGCGGGCTGTCCTTTACCCTGAAAGAGCTGGCCGATCAGGCGGGCGTCACGCCCTCGGTCGTCAAGGGGCTGGTGGCCCAAGGCACCGTGCAGGAGGAGGACACGCCGCGCGATACCCCCTTCATGCGTCTGGATGCGGCCCACCCCGGCAAGGCCCTGACCGAGGATCAGCAAGCGGGCGCGGCGGCCCTGCGCGCCGGTGTCGCCTCGGGGCGGTATGGCACCACATTGCTGCGCGGCGTCACCGGATCGGGCAAGACCGAGGTCTATCTTGAGGCCGTTGCCGAATGCCTTGCCCAGGGGCGGCAGGCGCTGGTGCTGTTGCCGGAAATCGCCCTCACCGCCGAATTCATCACGCGGGTCGAGGCGCGGTTCGGCGCGCGCCCCGCCGAATGGCATTCGGGCGTGACAATGACCGAACGCCGCCGCATCTGGAAGATGGTCGGGCAGGGCGGTGCGCAGATGGTGGTGGGTGCGCGGTCGGCGCTGTTCCTGCCCTTCATGGACCTTGGCCTGATCGTGGTGGATGAGGAACACGACAGTTCCTACAAACAGGAAGATGGCGTTCTGTATAACGCGCGGGACATGTCGGTGCTGCGCGCGTCCCTTTGCGATGCTCGGGTGGTTCTGGCCTCGGCCACGCCAAGCCTGGAAAGCTGGGCCAATGCCGAGGCGGGCAAATACGAACGGCTGGACCTGACTTCGCGGTTTGGCGAATCCGTGCTGCCGCAGATGAAATCGGTGGACATGCGGCGCGAGAATGTGCCCGCGGGCCGTTGGATTTCCGGCAGTTTGCAAAACGCCGTGGCGCAGCGGATCGCCAAGGGGGAACAGTCGCTGCTGTTCATCAACCGGCGCGGCTATGCCCCGGTTACGATCTGCCGCGCCTGCGGGCACCAGATCGGGTGCGATCACTGCGACGCGATGATGGTGGAACACAGGTTCCTCAAAAGGCTGGTCTGCCACCAGTGCGGCGAGACGAAACCCATGCCCGAGGCCTGCCCGTCATGCGAGGTCGAGGGGAAGCTGGCCCCTGTCGGGCCGGGCGTCGAACGCCTGACCGAAGAGGCCTCGGCGCTGTTTCCTGACGCCAACGTGGTGACGCTGAGTTCGGATATGTATGCCTCGGCCCGCGCCCTGAAAGAGGAGATCGCAAGGATCGCCGATGGCGATGTGGACCTGATCATCGGCACGCAGCTGGTGGCGAAAGGGCACAACTTTCCGCGCCTGACGCTGGTTGGGGTGATCGACGCGGACCTTGGCCTGCAAGGATCGGACCTGCGCGCGGCCGAACGCACCTTTCAGCTGATGCGGCAGGTGGCCGGCCGCGCGGGTCGCGCGGAAAAGCCGGGGCTGGCCTTGCTGCAGACCTACCAGCCGGAACATCCGGTGATCCGCGCCATTCTGGCGGGGGACGAGGTGGGGTTCTGGACCGCTGAAAGCGACGAGCGCCGCCACGCGGGCGTGCCGCCCTTTGGCCGTATGGCGGGGATCATCCTGTCATCCCCTGACCCGCAAGAGGTGTTCGATCTTGGCAATGACATGGCCCGCCGCAACGGGCCTTTGCGTGCTGTTGGTGCGCAGGTTTTCGGGCCTGCCCCCGCGCCGATCGCCCGCATCCGCGGACGGCACCGGGTGCGTCTTCTGGTCAAGGCCGACAAGGGCACGGCCCTGCAACCGGCGCTACGGCGATGGATCGCGCAATTCCGCATTCCCAACCAGTCACGGCTGGCTGTGGATATCGATCCGCAAAGTTTCTTCTGATCGCGCCTGTGGTGGAGGTGGAAGCCCGGCGGGGATATTGTTGAACCAAAGAAGGTTGGAAGCAGCCAAGTCTTCATTGTTCCTCAAATACCACCGGGTGAGCACCGCAATCCTAAAGGATTGCGGTGCGAGGGGCTGGCCCCTTTTGCCAGGCTTGTCCGCAATCAGGCCGCGGCGGTCTGTGCGCCGCGTTGGTCCACGATGAAATCGGTGGCCATGGCCCCGATCCACATGCAGAACAGCGCCAGCCATGCGGTGCCCGCAAAGATCGACCCGCCGGTCACGCCTGCCCCGATGGCGCAGCCGCCTGCCAGCATTCCGCCAAAGCCCATCATCGCCGCACCGGTCATCGAACGGCGCATGTTGCTTTCGTCCGAAAAGCCCTCGAATTTGAACTCTTTGGCAAACCACGAGGCAAGGAACGAGCCAAGGAACACGCCTGGCACCAGACCAACGTCGAATTCCAGCACCGCGTCACGTTCCAGGAAGAACATCAGCGTATTGGCCGAGGGGCCGGTGAAGGTGGCGCTTTCGATCTGCACCGGATCGAAAGCGATCTGGGACAGGCCGAATGTCAGCACCCAGCCAAGCGCCACAGCAAACCCGACGCCCGAGGCAAAGATCAGCCGCGCCGCGCCGATCCTGTTGATACGCGAGACGTAAAGCGCAATGGCGGCGATGATCAGCCCGATGGCGAAACCGCCCCAATTGGGCAGCCCGAAAAATGCCAGCAGGTCCAAGTTACGCCCGCCATCGGTGATCCATAGCGCGGCCAGCTTGTCGCGCCAGCCGGACAGCACACCTTGCAGGCTCATCTGTGCGACCACCGCGAAGATCAGCCCGGACACGACCGAACGCAGGTTGCCGGTCGCCGCCAGCACCAGCAAACGCCCAGAACAGCCGCGCGCCAGCACCATACCCACACCAAACAGCAGCCCGCCGATGATCGCGCCTGACCAGCTGCCCGGCACGGCCATCATGCGCGCATCCTGCGGCTGCATCAGGCCCAGCAGATATGCGCCCTGCACCCAGACCACGGCCGTGGAAAAGGTCAGCAGCCAGACCGCCACCCCGTCGTTCATATGGCCGCGTGCGAATTCGACCGTGGCGGCGCGCAAGCAAAACCGCGAGCGTTGCGCGGCCACGCCGAACACCACCCCGGTGATCAGTCCGAACAGGGCGGCAGAGGGGGCCTCGCCAATTCCTTCGACAATGCTGAGCAGATCCATCGCGCGTCTCACTTCCTGAAATTCAGACAACTGCATAGGTGGCAAGGCCGGGCAGCGCCTTGATGCAGATCAGATGATGCGCGCTGCAATGGGTCGAAAGCGACTGTTTGCAGTCGCACATGAGCATGCGCGGCAGGTGATTCGCTTGCAGGTTTCCCAAATGATCAGGCGCAACCCGGAGGAGGACCGCAAGATGACTATCGAATTCGACGACGACGTAATGGCGGGCCTTTCCACGGTCATGCCCGACGACATGACGGCCCTTGTCGAAGAGGTGACAGAAGCCGCCGAAGCGACCGAACAATCGCCGCTTGCGCCGTCGTCCTTTCCGTTTTCCGTGGATACCGCGACCCTGCCTTTGGAAGGCGGAACCGATCCGGCCTTTGGTACAGTAATGTGGCGCACGCTGGTCTGTGCCGACCGCACGCCTTCGTCCGACATGGTGATGGGGCTGGCCGAATTCGGCCCCGGCGGCACCCTGCTGCCGCATCGCCACGCCCCGGCCGAGGTGTACTACGGCGTCGAAGGCAGCGGCACGATCACAATCGACGGCGAGGCGCACCATATCGCCCCCGGCATCGCGGTCTTTGTCCCGTCCGAGGCAGAACATGGCACGGTGGCCGGGCCCGAGGGGCTGAAATTCGTCTATGTCTTTCCTAATGCCCGCTTTGCCGAGGTGGATTACAGGTTCTCGGCGGCAGGCGCACAGGGCTGAAACGGGCCTCGCCAAAGAACCTGAAAAGGCGTAATGGCAAGGCATGAAACGCCTTTATACCCTGTCCGACGCAAGAACGCTGCCGCTGTGGCGTCGCCCTTCGTCCTTGCTGTTCGTGATGGCCGCCGGCATGCCGGTGGCCTTTGCCACCTGGTCGGCGCTGCTCAATAACTTCGTCATCGAGGTGGCGAATTTCGACGGGTCCGACATTGGCTGGCTGCACACGGTGCGCGAAATTCCCGGTTTCCTGGCCATTGGCGTGATCGCCTTGATCATGTTCATCCGCGAACAGGTGCTGGGGCTTGTCGCGCTGGTGCTGCTGGGGGTGGCGACGGCGCTGACCGCGCAGTTCCCATCGCTTGGCGGGATTTTGACGCTGACCATGCTCAGTTCGATCGGGTTTCACTATTACGAGACGGTGAACCAGTCGCTGCAACTGCAATGGCTGCCGAAAGACCGCGCGCCGCAAATGCTGGGCTGGCTGCTTGCGGCCGGATCGGCGGCGACGCTTGTGGCCTACGGGCTGATCGTGTTGACATGGGACCGGCTGGGCCTGACCTATAACACGGTCTATATGCTGGCGGGCGGGTTTACGGCGGTGGTCGCGATCTTTGCTTTCATCGCCTATCCGCAATTCGAAAGCCCCGAGCCGCAGGTCAAGAAATTCATCCTGCGCCGCCGCTATTGGTTGTATTACGCGCTGCAATTCATGGCCGGCGCGCGGAGGCAGATCTTCACCGTCTTCGCGGGCTTCATGATGGTCGAACTGTTCGGCTTCGAGGTGCATGAAGTGACCGCGCTTTACCTGATCAACCTTGTGGCCAACATGGTGCTGGCCCCTGTGTTCGGCAAGGTCGTCCACCGCTTTGGAGAGCGCCGCGCGCTGATCTTTGAATATACCGGGTTGGTGACAGTGTTCCTGCTGTATGGCGGTATCTACTGGTTTGGCTGGGGTGTGCTGCTGGCCTCTATCCTATATGTGATCGACCATATGTTCTTTGCCCTCGCGCTGGCGCTGAAAACCTATTTCCAGAAGATCGCCGACCCGGGCGATATTGCCCCCACGGCGGCGGTTGCCTTTACCATCAACCATATCGCGGCGGTATTCCTGCCTGCGACGCTGGGCTATCTTTGGCTGGTCTCGCCAGCGGCGGTGTTCTTTCTGGCGGCGGCGATGGCGGCCACGTCCTTGTCGCTGGCCTGCCTGATCCCGCGGCACCCGGAAAAGGGAAACGAGACTGTATTCGCGCGCTTTGTCGCCGCGCCCGCGGAATAGGGCCGGTCATGTTTAGGCGGCACGCCCGCCGCACGTGCCGGTGCCTCCGGCGGGAGTATTTTGGGCAAACTGAAAACCCAAGCGCGGTGCCCTGCTTTCATTTTGCGAGAAATACTCCGGGGTGAGCCTTGAAAGGGGGGGGGGCCTTTCAAGGTGAGGGGCTGGCCCCTTCTTTCCTGCCATCAGGCAGGAAAATTCCGCCGCGCGGAAGAACGTCAGGTATTATGGCCTGCATGGCGGCTATGCCCTGTTCGCAGTGGGGGCGGTGGGCTAGTTTCCCACCATGCGCCGGAAGGAAGGGCGCGAAAGGACACACCATGAGCAGTCCCGGAAAATTCACCACCGGATCGACCATGCGCCACGTAGTCGTCATGACCTTGACCGGCTCTCTTGGGCTTAGCTTGATGTTCTTGGTGGATTTCCTGGCCCTGTTCTGGATTTCCCGCCTGAAGGGCGAAGTGTTGATCACCGCCGTCGGATTTGCCGGCGTGATCCAGTTCTTCGTGATCTCGGTTGCCATGGCCATGATGATCGGCGCGGTCGCGCTGGTTAGCCGTGCCTTGGGGCGCGGCGATGTGGACGAGGCGCGGCGCAATTGCCGGATCTGCCATGGTCTATGCGATATCGGTGCAGACAGTGATGGCGCTGACGGTGTTCGTGTTCCGCCGCTCGCTGCTGATCTGGTCGGGGGCCGAGGGCGAAGCGCTGGAAGTTGCGGTGCAGTTCCTGGGCATCGCGCTGCCATCGCTGCCGATGATTGCGGCGGGGATGACTGCATCTGCGGTGCTTAGGGCGGCGGGGGATGCCTGGCATTCGATGCTTGTCACCACGTCGGCCGGGCTGGTGGCGGTGGTGGTCGATCCGCTGTTCATCATCTATTTTGGGCTGGGCGTTCCGGGGGCGGCTATGGCGATCATTGTCAGCCGTTCTGTCATGGTGGGGCTTGGGCTTTACTGGGCGATCCGCGTGCGCAAACTGCTGGGGTGTCCCAGCCTGCCGGACCTGCGCCAGAACCTGCCCGCCTTTCTGGCTATTGCCGGGCCCGCGGTGCTGACCACGATTTCCACGCCCTTTGGCAATTGGTTGCTGACCCGGGCCATGGCTCAACATGGCGACAGCGCCGTCGCCGGGCTGGGCGTGACCATGCGCATGACGATCCTAGCCTTTGGCGGCATCATCGGCCAGAACTATGGCGCGGGATTGCCGGATCGGGTGCGATCCGCCTATCGCGATGCGCTGATTTTTTGCATGGGCTACACGGTGGTGGTCTGGGCGGTGCTGGTGCTGATGTCCGATCCGGTGTCGCGCAGTTTCGGCCTGGGAGAGGAGGGCGCGCAGGTGGTGCATGTCTTTGCCCGCATGTCCGGGCCTTTCCTGTTCACCGGGGCGCTGTTCGTGTCCAACGCGGCCCCCATCCACATGCCGAACCCCAGCGCCAGCGGGTAGATCAGCAGCCCGTCGCGGGTCCAGTTGGCCATGGTGGCGTTGTCGTCGGGCAGGCCTTTGCGAACATCATCGCAGGCAGCTGTGCGGCCTGGGTTGGCTGGCGGTTCGTGCGGCAGATGGGCGGCGCGCCTGCGCCTGTGGCCCGCGCAACTGCCCTCGCCGTGCCGCCCGTGTGACAGGCTGCGCTTGACCAGGGGGCGTTGCGGGCCTAACCCACAGACAAGCCACAGCCGGAGACGTTCGACATGCCCACCTTTACCGCCATGACCACCCTGAAAGGCAAAGACCCGGCAGAGGCGCTTGGCCTTGCCATGGAAAACCTGATCCCCGAACCCACCGGCATCGGCGTGTTCGAAATCGAGGATGGCAGCGGGTTGTGGGAGGTCGGCGGCTATTTCACCGAAACCCCCGACATTGCCGGGCTGGAACTGCTGGCCACGATGCATGGCGCGAAACCCTTTACCGTGTCCGAACTGCCAGAAACCGATTGGGTCGCCAAGGTGCGCCGCGAATTGACACCGGTCGAGGCAGGGCGCTTTTTCGTTTATGGCAGCCATGACGCCGACAAGGTGCCCGAAGGCAAAGAGGCACTGCTGATCGAGGCGGCGATGGCATTCGGCACCGGCCACCATGGCACCACGCTTGGCTGCCTGCGCGCGGTGGACCGCTTGGCGGACCAGGGGTTCGTCGGCAAGAACGTGGCCGACGTGGGCTGCGGCACCGCTGTTTTGGCCATGGCGGCCGCCAAAATCTGGCCCAACCCGGTTCTGGCGGGTGATATCGATGCGGTTGCCGTCGAAGTGGCCGAGGCGAACGTGCGCGCCAACGGCCTGGAAGGCCGCGTGAAATGCGTCGAGGCGGCCGGTTTCGGCCATCCCGACCTGGCAGCCGCGGCCCCCTTCGATCTGGTCTTTGCCAATATCCTCAAAGGACCGTTGATCGACCTTGCCCCGGATATGGCCGCCCATTTGCAACCGGGCGGCTATGCGATTCTATCGGGGATTCTGGTCGAGCAGGCCGATGATGTGGTGGCCATTTACAGTGAAAATGGCATCAATCTTGTGAATCGCGAGGACATTGGTGAATGGACGACGCTAATCCTGCAGAAAAATTTGTGAACGTGTAAAGATCGAGGCAATCTGCATATCGTTGCCCGAATTTGAACACAAAGTCGGGTTAACCAAAGGGAAGTTTGTTTATCACAACTTTGGAGGCTGCTGTCATGGCCGACACATTTGAAGACTTCGAAACACGCCTGCGCCGTATTGGCCGCAAACGTGCGAAACTGGCCAACGGCTATACGTCTGTCGTCGGCAAAGACGGGCTGATTATCGTAAAACCCCGCCGCGCGCGTCGCGGTATTCCGGTCAAGG
The DNA here is from genome assembly GCA_002366795.1 of Rhodobacteraceae bacterium UBA3069. Lineage (GTDB taxonomy): Bacteria > Pseudomonadota > Alphaproteobacteria > Rhodobacterales > Rhodobacteraceae > UBA3069. The sequence goes on from DFBX01000113.1 coordinate 12,104, forward strand.
GTCTGTCCCTGCTGGTCTGTGGCTTCTTCGGGTTCAAAGGCCTGCTGCTTGGGCACCTGGGTCCGGAAACCTACAACGACCGTTTGACCCGCTTGTCTTCGGGCACGCCGATCGAACAGGCAGGCGCTGCCGCGCTTGCACCCGATGCGGTCAGCGGATGGGTTGCCACCCGGGTTGGTCCTTACCTGCACTGAGCGTAAGCGTTCAGGAGGTTGGCTGCGCCATTCGTGGCGCAAATGACAGAAACCGCCGCGCCCAGATCGGGCACGGCGGTTTTTCTATTGAACAGGCACGCGGCGCGGTTGCCCGCGCCCGCAGCGTTCAGCGACGGGTGAAGAGCGCGTTCACATCGCTGCGGCACAGGCCGATGTCGTCAAGCTGGGCATCGGTCAGGTTCGACAGCGCCAGGCGGGTGCGATGCGCGGCACGCATGTCCGCAACGCCATTCACGATGGACGAAATGAAGCGGCTGACGCCGACGGAAATTTCAAGCGACAGGGCGGATGCCCGGTGGGATTCATACATGGCCATCATGGACCTCCTTGGATCTTGGGAACGGGCGACTGGCCCGGCTGCGTCTTTCTAAGCGGCAGATAGGCCTACTGCCGGATTCCCACAAGCGTCGTTTTTCGCGTAGCGCCTTGCGTTCAGCGCATATCTTTTGGGCGAAAAATAAATAATGAAAATAAGGCGTTAAAGCAAAGCTGGGGTGCCGTTTTTACCGCTTTGAATGTCGTATTTTGCCGCAAACCGCTGTTGCAGCCCTGCCATCCGGGCAAAGTGTTGCATTCTATTCATATTGGTGTTTGTTCGCGTTTCGTGCTACTGCATCCGAAAAGCAACAGGGCAGGGCAGTCATCTTGAGAGTTTTAGGCATCGACCCCGGGTTGCAGAACATGGGCTGGGGGGTGATCGACGTGGATGGTTCGCGCCTGAGCCATGTCGCGAACGGCATCTGCCATTCCGGCAAGGGCGAGCTGGCCACGCGGCTGCTGATCCTGCACGAACAACTGACCGAGGTGCTGGCGCGCTACCAGCCGACCACGGCGGCGGTGGAACATACATTCGTCAACAAGGACGGGGCCGGCACGCTGAAACTGGGCCAGGCCCGCGCCATTGCCCTGTTGGTGCCCGCGCAGGCGGGGCTTGATGTGGGCGAATACGCCCCCAACAAGGTCAAGAAATGCGTCGTTGGCGTGGGGCACGCGGCCAAGCAGCAGGTCGATCACATGGTCAAGATGCAGTTGCCTGGCGTGGTGATCAACGGGCCGGATGCGGCCGATGCGCTGGCCATCGCCATGTGCCACGCCCATTATGCTCGCGCGGGCGACACCTATGAGGCGGCGATCAGAAAGGCAAGCGCATGATCGGCAAGATTTCCGGACGGATCGACTATCGCGGTGAAGATCACGTGCTGATCGACGTGCGCGGGGTGGGCTATCTTGTTTACTGCTCGGACAGGGTGCTGGCGGGGCTGCCACCAGTGGGTGAGGCGGTCGCGCTTTATACGGACCTGTTGGTGCGCGAGGACGTGCTGCAACTGTTCGGCTTCCCGTCCCTGATTGAGAAGGAGTGGCACCGGTTGCTGACTTCGGTTCAGGGGATCGGGGCCAAGGCGTCGCTGGCGATACTGGGCACCTTGGGGCCTGACGGGGTCAGCCGTGCGATTGCACTTGGCGATGTGACCGCGATCAAGGCGGCCAAGGGGATCGGGCCAAAGACCGCGCAGCGCGTGGTGATCGAATTGAAGGACAAGGCCCCGGCGCTGATGGCCATGGGCGGCACCATGGCCGATGCGATGGAGGGCACGGCTGAAGTGATCGACGAGCAGGAGGGAGCGGCCCCCGCCCCCATCGAGGGGACGAAGCCCGCGCGCCGGTCCAAACCGGCGCCTGCCCGCCGCAATGGCAGCGCGCAGGCCCAGTCCGAGGCGCTGTCGGCCCTGTCGAACCTTGGCTACGCCCCGTCCGAGGCCGCGCAGGCCGTGGCGCAGGCGGCGGGCGATGCGCCCGAGGCAGACACCCAGACCCTGATCCGCGCCGCGTTGAAACTGCTGGCGCCGAAAGGGTAAGCGATGACTCCGGACCCGACTTTGCGCCCCGAACCCATGCCCGAGGATGGTGACCGCGCTCTGCGCCCGCAGGTTCTGGACGAGTTCATCGGTCAGGCGGAGGCGCGCGCGAACCTCAAGGTGTTCATCGCCTCGGCCCGTCAGCGCGGCGAGGCGATGGACCACACGCTGTTCCATGGCCCGCCCGGCCTTGGCAAGACCACGCTGGCGCAGATCATGGCCAAGGAACTGGGCGTGGGGTTCCGCATGACCTCTGGTCCCGTTCTGGCCAAGGCGGGCGATCTGGCGGCGATCCTGACCAATCTTGAAGCTAATGACGTGCTGTTCATCGACGAGATTCACCGGCTGAACCCGGCGGTCGAAGAGGTGCTTTACCCTGCGATGGAGGATTTCGAGCTGGATCTGGTGATCGGTGAAGGCCCCGCCGCGCGCACCGTGCGGCTGGACCTGCAACCTTTCACGCTGGTCGGGGCGACAACCCGTATGGGGCTGCTGACCACGCCCTTGCGCGACCGGTTTGGTATTCCCACGCGGCTGCAATTCTACACGGTCGAAGAACTGGACGATATCGTCACCCGCAACGCCCGCCTGCTGAACGCCCCGGCAGAGCCGGAGGGCGCGCGTGAAATCGCCCGCCGTGCCCGCGGCACCCCGCGCATCGCGGGCCGCCTGCTGCGTCGGGTGGTGGATTTCGCGTTGGTCGAGGGCAACGGTCGCGTCACGCGCGAGATTGCCGACCATGCGTTGACCCGTCTGGGCGTGGACCAGTTAGGGCTGGACGGGGCTGACCGGCGCTATTTGCATTTGATTGCCGAAAGTTATGGCGGCGGGCCGGTGGGGATTGAAACCCTGTCTGCGGCCCTGTCGGAATCGCGCGATGGGCTGGAGGAGGTGATCGAGCCTTACCTGCTGCAAAAGGGGTTGATTCAGCGCACCCCGCGCGGGCGGATGTTGGCACAGGCGGCGTGGCGTCATCTGGGGCTGGAGGCACCCAAGACAGAGCGGGATTTGTTCAACTGATAGCGCCCCGGCCCGCGCGAGGGGGTGGACCTTGCCGCCGCCCTGCGCAAGAAGTGGGGTAAATACCTGACGGAGGCCACATGACCCTGACCGCCACTGATATCGAAACGCTGTTCACCACATCCGCGGGCGAATACCGCTTTGCCCGCTGGGGCCGCCCCATCGTGCCGGTGGTTTTCGGCGTCGAGGAAGAGACCCTGCAAGTCATCAAGGGCGCGGTCGAGGCAGTGGTGGCGCTGGCCGGTCACAAGATGGCCGAGACGGATCCGGAGCTTGGCGCGAACCTGATGTTCTTTTTCTTCCGTGAGTGGGATGAATTGCTGGATGTGCCCAACCTGGAGAAGCTGATCGACGGGCTGGACCCGCTGGTGGCACGGCTGAAGGCGCAGGAGGCCACGCAGTATCGGGGTTTTCGCTTTGACGATGACGGGGCGATCCAGGCAGCCTTCTGTTTCGTGCGGATGAAAGGTGACATCGCGGACCAACCCGCCGATGTGCTGTCGCTGTCACAGGCGATTCACGCGATCCTGCTGTGGTCGGATCAGGCCTTTGCGGCCCGTTCGCCGCTGGCTGTTGCCGATGGCGGGACGGTGCTGCGCCCTGAGATCGCAGGGGTGATCCGGGCGGCCTATGACCCGGTGATGCCCGCGGCAACACAAGATGCCAGTCACGCGATGCGGCTGGCGGCGCGGCTGGCTGTCAGCGGGTAAGGGTGAAGAACAGGCGACGGAAGGGAAACTGCACGCTGCCATCCGCCGCACGCGGATAGAGTGCATTGATTTCAGTGTCATAGGCGGCGACTAGCGCGCTGCGCTTTGCGCAGGGAAGGGCGTCCAGCACGGGTTTGCCATAGGTGCTTTCGGTGAAGCGGCGTATCGGATGGCCTTGGGGGCTGGCTGCTAACGTCTGGAAATACTCGGTTTGCCAGAGAGCCAGATTGCCCAAGGGGGCGAGCAATCCGTGATAGGCTTGCGGCGTCAGGATGCCGGGGCCATCTGCCGGCACCGTGCCGAACAGCTGCCTGGACAGGCACCGCCAAAGCCGGTGCGAGGGCGCGTTGTTCATGCCCGGAGAGCTGTCCACGCCAATGACAGGGCGGCCCAGCATCGCCACTGCCGGTCCCGCCGCCCCGGCACCGCAGCCCAGGTCGATCACGGTGCTGCCCGGAAATTCCAGCCCGTTCGGCAGCGGCGGCAGCGCGCGAAGCAGGTCCAGTGCGGGCCGCAATTGATGCCCTGAAAAGCGTGCGTATTTTTCCGGGCTTCAATCGTCTGCCATTTCGGCTTTCCTTGAAAACCACCGTTCCAAAAGAAAACGGCCGGGGTTTTACCCCGGCCGTCTGAATGTGCTTATGCGGAAGGTTCAGGCTCCATCCCGCCAGTTCCGCCCGAGGGCTTGGCCTTGGGCTTGGTCTTGGGAATCGCCGTGACCGAGGGGGCAGAGCCCGCATCGTCGGTATCATCCTCGTCCACCGCATTCGGCGGATCGCCCTTCATCACGCGCTTGATCTCTTCGCCGGTGAGGGTTTCGTATTCCAGAAGTCCTTGGGCAAGGTTTTTCCACTCGTCCTTGCGCTCGGTCAGAATTTCATAGGCCTTGGCATAGGCCTCCTGTACGAAACTCTTCACTTCTTCCTCGATCAACTCCTTGGTGTGGGCAGAGACCGAGAAACCGGGGGTCTGGCCGGAATATCCCTCGTGCGCCTCGGCGTAGTCGATGTTGCCGACCTTGTCGGACATGCCCCAGCGCAGCACCATGGCGCGCGCCAGTGCGCTGGCCTGCTGAATGTCGCCCGCAGGGCCGTTCGACACGTTCTGCTCACCGTATTTGATGATCTCCGCAGCCTTGCCAGCCATGGTCATGGCCAGCTTTTCCTCGCACTCGGATTTGTGCCAGTTCAAGCGGTCGATTTCCGGAAGGGAGACCACCATGCCCAATGCGCCACCGCGCGGGATGATTGTTGCCTTGTAGACCGGATCGCACTGCGGCAGGGCAAGGCCGACCACGGCGTGACCGGCCTCGTGATAGGCGGTCTTTTCCTTCTGGTCGGGTGTCAGCACCATCGAGCGGCGCTCGGCCCCCATCATCACCTTGTCCTTGGCATTCTCGAAATCCTCCATGGTCACGTAATGACGGCCCACACGGGCGGCCATCAGCGCGGCCTCGTTCACGAGGTTGGCCAGATCCGCACCCGAGAAACCGGGCGTGCCGCGCGCGATGATGCGCATGTCGGCATCGGCGGCCAGGGGCACCTTGCGAGCGTGGACCGACAGGATTTTCTCGCGGCCCTTGATGTCGGGGTTCGGGACGGTGACCTGACGGTCGAACCGGCCCGGACGCAGCAGCGCGGGGTCCAGCACGTCGCGGCGGTTGGTGGCGGCCAGGATAATCACGCCCTCGTTCGCCTCGAAACCGTCCATTTCAACCAACAGCTGGTTCAGGGTCTGCTCACGTTCGTCGTTGCCGCCGCCGTAACCAGCGCCACGGGCGCGGCCCACGGCGTCAATCTCGTCGATGAAGACGATGCAGGGGGCATTTTTCTTGGCCTGTTCGAACATGTCGCGCACACGGGATGCGCCCACGCCGACAAACATTTCCACGAAGTCAGAGCCGGAGATGGTGAAGAAGGGCACGCCTGCCTCGCCTGCAATTGCGCGGGCCAGCAGGGTTTTACCGGTACCCGGAGGGCCGACCAGCAGTGCGCCCTTGGGAATCTTGCCGCCAAGACGGCTGAATTTCTGCGGATTGCGCAGGAATTCCACGATCTCTTCCAGTTCTTCCTTGGCTTCGTCGATGCCCGCCACGTCGTCAAAGGTGACGCGGCCGTGCTTTTCGGTCAGCAGCTTGGCCTTGGATTTGCCAAACCCCATCGCCCCGCCTTTGCCGCCGCCCTGCATCCGGTTCATGAAATAAACCCAGACGCCGATCAGCAAAAGGAATGGCAACAGCGTGACCAAGAAGGCCTGGAGCATGGATTCCTGTTGCGGCTCGGCGGTGACTGGTACGCCGTTCTGGACCAGCATGTCGGTGACTGCCGCGTCTTCAGGCTTGACCGTGGTGTAATCCTTGCCGTCGTTTCCGCGATAGCGGACGCGCTCGCCGTCGATGGTCACTTTAGCCACCTCGCCGTTTTCGGCAGCCTGCACGAATTCTGTGTAATTCACCGCTTGACTGTTCAGCGAGTTGCTTTGCCCGTTGAACAGGCTGAACAGGGCCATCAGCATAAGTAGCAGAATGACCCAGAAGGCGATATTTCTAGCGTTTCCCAAGGAAAACCTCCCGATAGATGCTGGCCTCGGCAGGTAACACAGAAGCCTGAGAGGTAAAATAGGTATCGCCGCGCCTTCTTCAATGCACAATCGCCCGCTGCGGCGGCTGATTGCCCGCGCTGCAAGGTCGCGGGCCTAGGATACGAGCAAACTGTTAAAGAATTCTTCATCCTGTTTTAGCAATTTTGCGATCGATCCAGCATTCAGCCCCAGCAACGGGCTGGCGATCAGGGTCTGGCCGCGCCAGACGGCGGGGGCGGATTGCGCGGCGGGTTCGGGCAACTCTGCGGCACGCCAGTCTTCCAGTTGTGCAAGCCCGTCAGGCCCGGTGGCGCGCAGTTCGACCCCGTCAGGCCATTGCCCTTCCAGTTGCCAGCGGCCATCCCAAGGCGATCCCGGCGCGGCGCGGGTATCGGCTACGGCGCGAGGGTCGCGGCAGATGCGCAGCCGCCCCCGGTCCGCACCGGTCAGGATGACGACACGGCATCCGTGCAGGGCCATGCCGCGCCCTTCGAACAGCCCGTCCAGCAAGGTTTGCACGGCGCGGCGGCGGGGGGCGTATTCCGCGCCGGACACCCAGCACAGCGCGTGAACCAGCAGGCGTCGGGCGATCTCGTCTGGCAAGTTTCGCAGTTTTCGCAGGCAAATCAGGACATCGCCGCGATCGACACTGGCGGCATCGCGCGCGGCAAGAAACGTGTACCAATCAAGGGCGCGGCGCACATCACGAAGGTTGGCGGCGACATGGGCCAGGCCGTCCGTCGTGATGCCCAAAGGGGCCAGCGCAGCCAGAACCTGACGGGCGCGCACGCGCTCGTAACCGGGGTCCGTGTTGCTGGGATCGTCTGCCCATGTCCGGCCGCGCGCCAAAAGAAAGTCGCGCAAATCACCGCGTTTCAATGCCAGGATGGGGCGGATGAATTCCACACCATCGCGGTGGCTGCGGGGGGACATGGCCGATAGCCCGTCCACACCAGCCTCGCGTGCAAGCCGCATCAGAAAGGTTTCGGCCACGTCATCGGCGGTGTGGCCAAGGGCGATATGGTTGATGTCACGCGCCTTGGCCCAATCGGCCATCAGCGCATATCGCGCGCGGCGGGCGTGGTCCATCAGGTTGCCGGTCCCGTCCCAGCCGGTCCAGTGCAGGGTGTCATGGGACAGGCCAAGCGCGGCAGCCTGTGTGGCGACGGCGCGGGCCTCGTCCGCGGCTTCGGGGCGCAGGCCGTGATCGACGGTTACAACATGCAGCGCCACGCCGGACCGCGCGGCCCATTCCGTGGCCAGATGCAACAATGCGGTGGAATCGCTTCCGCCCGACACGGCAAGGCCGATGCGGGCGGGCAGGGGGCAGGGCAACAGCCGGTCAAACGCCTGTGCCGCCGCATCCATCAGCCCCCCGTAGCCAACGGCTGCGGGGGTGCCGACGTTTTCATTCACGGGCATCCGATTCGGGCGCGGGCGGTTTCGGCCTGTTCGACGGCAGGCGCACCGGGAAAGCGCATTCCGACCTCGGACAGGGTCACGCAGGCCTCTTGCGTCTGGCCAAGCTGGCCAAGCGCATTGCCCAGCAGATACAAAGCCTGCGGGGCTTGCGGGCCTTCGGGTTCGGCGGTGAACCCTTGCAGGTAGGCGCGCGCCTCGCCGGTCTTGTCGCCCATCTTGGCCAGGGCCTCGCCGCGCATCAGATGCGCTTGCACGGCCATCGGGCCACCAGGGTAGCTTTCGTTAAACAGCGCGAATTTCTTGGCGGCCTCTTCGAAAGAGCCACCGTCGAAGGCGGCCTTGGCCGCATCGAAATCGGCCTTTTCGCCCACGGCCATCTCTACCTCGTGGCCGGCCATGTCATCGCCAGACCCGATGCTGGTCGAAGGCAGGGCCGGCGCGGTCACCGCCGCCACCTTGCCGGCATCGCCGCCAAGGGTGCTGGTCTGGCCCAGCTTGGACAGATCGCCGCCCTCCAGTTCGACCAGACGGAATTCCAGATCGCCGATGCGGTTGGTGCCATCGGTCACAACGCTGTTGATGCGGAATTCAAGCTGCTCGCTTTTCGCGGTCAGGCGGGACAGGTGCGCCTCGATCGCGTCCAGCCGTTGCAGGGCCGATCCGCCCACGGCCACGCCCGGCGCGCCCGTGGTGGAAAGCTCGCGCTTCAGTTTCTGGACCTCGACATTCAGGACCGTCAGTTCCTGCCGGATGTCGGCCAGCGTCTGGTTGCGGTCCTGCGCGGATGCGCATAGCGGCATCATGGCAAGTGCGACGACAAGTCCGAAGCGCATCTTCATGGGCGTTCCTCCGATCAGGACATGCCTGCCGCCAGCACCGTCACGGCGCGGCGGTTCTTGGCATAACATGCCTCGGTCGAGCAGACCTCGATCGGGCGTTCCTTGCCGTAGGACACGACGCGCAACCGGCTGGAGGCGACGCCTTGGGAAATCAGGTATTCCTGCACCGAATTGGCGCGGCGTGCGCCAAGCGCAAGGTTGTATTCCCGCGTGCCCTGTTCGTCGGCGTGGCCTTCGATCACGGCGGTGTAATCGGAATTGGTCATCAGCCATTGCGCCTGACCTTGCAGGGTTGCGCGGCCCTCGGGTGTCAGGGTGGACTGGTCCACCGCGAACAGAACGCGGTCGCCCACGCTTTGCTGGAAATACGCTGCCGATGCGGGATCGTTCGCGCTGCCCGGAATGATGCCCGCATTCGCGGCATTGCCGCCAAGGGCAACATCGTTGCCGAAGCGATCCGCGCCGGTTTTCGCACAGGCGCAGAGCGCCAGTGCCCCCGCGATCAGGGCTGCTCGTGCCAGAATTTTCATATCGTGTATCCCACGTTTTGCATTGTTGTTTCGCCCTTCTAACACAGGCCAAAGCCCATGGGAATCGGTGGTGTCATCACGTTTGCGTCTGCGCAATCCCCTGCCGAGGCGGCCGCCGTGCTATTTTTGCAGCGGCCCCCATGCCGGATCGGATGCGGCGCCGCCGGTGCTGACGGGTTTCAGGTTCCGACCGGTGCTGTCCACGGAATACAGCCGCGCCTCTCCGCCCGCGCCCTGGGTTTCGCGGGTGAACATGATGACACGCCCGTTCGGCGACCAAGTCGGGCCTTCGTCCAGGAAAGAGGCGGTGAGCAGGCGTTCCTCGGACCCGTCCACGCGCATCACGCCGATATGGAACCGGCCCTTGTTTTGCTTGGTGAATGCGATCAGATCACCGCGCGGTGACCAGACGGGGGTGCCGTAACGGCCCTGCCCGAAGGAAATGCGCGTTGCCTCGCCGCCGTTTGCGTCCATGACATAAAGCTGCGGCGTGCCAGAGCGGTCGGATTCGATCACGATCCGGCTGCCATCGGGAGAGAAGGATGGCGCGGTTTCGATCGAGGGCGCATTGGTCAGGCGCACAGGGGACGCGCCATCCACCGTCATGCGCCAAAGGTCGGTGTTGCCGCCTTGGGTCAGCGAGAAGACAACCGTATTGCCATCCGGCCCGAAGCGCGGCGAAAACGCCATGTCGCCGTCGGGGATCGGCAGGGCGCGGCGGCCGACGCTGGCCACGTCCAGCACGTAGATGCGCGGAAAACCGGTTTCATAAGAGGTATAAAGGATACGGTCGCCAGTGGGCGAGAAGCGCGGCGCCAGCACGATGGCGGAACTGTCGGTCAGGTATTGAACGTTCGCGCCGTCGTAATCCATGATCCCCAGCCGTTTCTGGCGCTGGTCCTTGGGGCCTGCCTCGGCCACGTAAACCACGCGGCTGTCGAAATATCCGCCCTCGCCGGTGATACGGTTGTAGACGGCATCGGCTACCTTGTGCGCCATGCGCCGCCAGCCTTCCTGCGTGCCGGCAAATTGCAGCCCATCGCCCAGTTCCTGCCCTGCAAACACATCATACAGGCGGAATTTCACGTTGATCAGCCCGTTCGCATCGGTCGAAACCGCGCCGGTGATCAGCGCCTGCGCGTTGATCGCTTTCCAGTCGGCATATTGCACGGGGCTGGAAAAGGCGGTGACCTGGCTGATGAACGCATCCGAAGGGATCTGCCGGAACAGGCCCGTGCCGATCAGATCGTCCACGACCACCTGGCTGATCCGCGCGGCCATGTCGGAAGCACCGGCGGATTCCGCGATGAACTGCGGCACGGCGATGGGCATCGGTTCGATCACGGCATCGGTGATTTCCAGCCGCAAACGCCCGCTGTCCTGCGCTATGGCGGCGGGGGGCGTGGCCAGGGCCACGAGGGCTGTCAGGGCCAATCGGGCAAGGGTCTTTACAGGCGTCATTGCTTGGTCCTTTTTCGGGCGATGGGGATGCGGGGCCTTGCCCGATACTCGGTGCAAGATGGGCGGCTTTACAGGGGAATTTTCCAACGTTCCGCTCATTTGATCCTCATTTTCTCGGGGTTAAACACCAACTCAAGCTCTCGCCAATGCTCGTATTTTTCGGCTGGCAGGTCAAACCCGTCATTGCCACAACGGATGATGGCGCGGCGGGCCGCTTCGAAGGCTTGCCGGGCCGAGGTCTCGTTTCCGCCCTCGTAGCCGAGACGCCTGATCGTGGCGTGGATCGGTTTGCTGTCGCGGCCCATCTCCACCAGCACGGTGACGGTGGTGCGCATCGCCTCGGCGGACAGGGAACCGACGTTCCAGCAGCGTTGCACCGACACGCGCAGCGCGTCCTTGTCGCCCGCCGTCATCGGCGGGCCAGAGGGCGCGGTGCCATTGCCGTCTGTCGGCGGGCTGTCGCCGCCAGAGGCGGCGGAAGATGCGCTGCCGCCACCCAGTGCCGCCGCAAGCGCATCGTTGACCGCGTTCTGGTTGGTCGCGGGGGGCGTTGCGGGTGCGGGTTTGGTTTCCGCCACGGCGGCGGGGAGATTGGGGCGCGTTTTCGGGCGCAGCGACGCGGTCGGCGCGCTCGATGGTTTCTCTGTCGCTTCGGTCACGATCTCGGTCGTGGCCTCTTCGGGGGCGGTAGCCTCTTGCGGGTCTTGCGGGATGGGGGGCAGCGCATCATCGGGCACGACCTCCTCGCGCTGGACGGGGTCCGGCTTGGCTTCGGGTTCGGGCCGCGCAACCGGCTCGGGGGCGACGCGCGGCACCGGGCGCGGCACGGGGCGGTCGCTGACCGGCGGCGCCAGCACGGCCTGTTCCTGGGGCGGCGGCGCGATCCGCGGCGGCTCGTCTGACACGTCGGCCTCGGGCGTGGGGGCGGGCGGAGTGGGCGGCGGGGTTTCAGCCTCCGGTGCCTGCGTGACCTTGGGGGTCGCGGTCGCGGGGGGCGTGTCCTGCTGCGCCGGTGCAGGGGCGTCCGACTGCGCGTCATCGGGCGGGGCCGGCATGGCCACGTCGGTCGCGGTTTGAGGCGGGCGTGCGGCCTGCACCATCCGGTCGAATTCATCCCCGGTGATAACGGCCACTTCTGTCACCTCGAAGGGCTCGGGCGTGGGGGCGAACCCGCCGAACAGCAGCGCGGCGATGAAGCCCGCGTGCCCGACCCCGGAAATATAATGACCGATATGCACCGATGCGGCCTCCGGCTCAGTTTCCGCCGGCCGCAGCATCGGTCCCGTCAAGACGCGGGCCACCCGCATCCGTCACTAGGCCGATATTGGCAAACCCGCCGCGGTTCAACGCGCCCATGACCTGCACCACCTGCGAATAGGGCACAGCGCCATCGGCCCGCAGGAACACCCGGTCACCTTCGCGTTCGGCGGCGATGGCGCGCAACCGATTCACCATGTCGGCGACCGGCACTTCGGTGGTCTGGATCATCACGGTGCCTTCCGCCGTGATGGTGACGGACAGGGGTTCCTCCTGCTTGCCCGGCAGGGCATTGGCGGCGGTTTTCGGCAATTCCACCGGAACGCCCACGGTCATCAGCGGCGCGGCGACCATGAAGATGATCAGCAGCACCAGCATGACGTCCACGAAGGGCGTGACGTTGATTTCGGCCATGGGGCGTGCGCCCCCGGCCCGTGACCGCCTGCGGCGCGATCCGCCGGATTTCTGAACGACACCTGCACCCATGGCTCAGGCGTCCAACTGGCGGCTGAGAATGGTGGCAAATTCGTCGGCAAAACTTTCATAGCCCGCGACGATGCGGTCGCTGTCAGCGCTAAGCTTGTTGTAAAAGATCACCGCCGGAATGGCCGCGACAAGGCCAAGGGCCGTGGCCAGCAGCGCCTCGGCAATGCCGGGGGCCACGACGGCAAGGTTGGTATTTTGCTGTTCCGCGATGCCGATAAAGGCGTGCATGATGCCCCAGACCGTACCGAACAGGCCGACGAAAGGCGCGGTCGCGCCCACGGTGGCCAGCACTTGCAGCCCGCCTTGCAGGGCTTCTGCCTCGCGGGTGATGGCGACGTTCATGGACCGGTCGATGCGGGCCTGCGCACCGGCGATCAACGCGCCGTCGGTGCGGTGGCTGCGGCGCCATTCGATCATGCCGGCGGCGAAAATCTTTTCCGACTGGCCCGCGGGGTCTGCGCCGATCTGGTCGAACAATTTGTCCAGCGGATCGCCTGACCAAAAGGCGCGGTCGAATGCCTCTGCCTCGGCGCGGGCGCGGCGATAGGCGATCAATTTCTGCACGATGATCGACCAGCCCCAGAACGAGGCCGCGATCAGCGCGATCATCACCAGTTTCACGGTAAGGGTGGATTGGGCGAACAAGGCCCACATGGAAAAATCCATCGCGGGCGCCGCCAAAGTCTCTTGATTCATCTGCCTGCTCTCTTGGGGGGCCGTTCTCCGGCCATCTTTCGCAGCAGGCTATCCGATCACGGGCGCGATTGCCAACACAACCCGCCGTGAGGACCCGTTATCAGTGCAAAAGCAGGCGAATATTTGCCGGAAGGCGGGCGGGATGGCCCGTGTCATTGATCATCACCACGGTGACGATGGCGTGAAACAATTCTTCCTCGCCGCGCATTACCTTTTGATCCATGACCAGGCGGGCGGCGGTGACGCCTGTCACCTCGGTCAGAACGGTCAATTCGTCATCTAGGCGGGCGGGTTGCAGGTAGTCGGCCTCGACCCGGCGGACGGCGAATACCAGCCCCTCGTCCTCTTTCAGGGCGCGTTGGTCGATGCCAAGCCCGCGCACCCAGTCGCTGCGCGCCCTTTCGATATAGCGCAGATAGTTGGCGTAATAGACGATACCCGCCATGTCGGTGTCTTCGTAATAGACCCGGATCGGCAATTTATGCGTCATCTGTGCTGTCCCTTGTCCCGTTGCCCAGCACCCTATGGCGCGATTTAGCAAGGGGCAAGCAGGCGGTGTGATGACGTGGCGCACAAGTGCTGATTTGACGGGGCGCGCGCAGCGTTGCACCTTGCTGCAAACATCAAAGGAACGCGCCCATGCCCGCATTGAAACCCACCGCCTTTTACGGCGAGGTCACCTATCTGGGCCGCGTCGCCCGCCGCGACGAAACACTGCGGTCCGACCGTATGGAAGTCGTGCTGGCCACATGGGCCGGTGTTGCGGGCGAGGAGCATGGCGGCATCAACCGCCCCTCGTGCAGCCGCGTTCTGGCACAACACCCGCGCGGCACCACCATCCGCAATACCCGCCAGTTCAGCATCCTGTCCGAGGAGGAGCTTGCGCAGATCGCGGAAAAGATGGGCGTGGCGCAGATCGACCCGTCATGGGTCGGTGCCTCGATCTGCCTGCGGGGGCTGCCGGACCTGACGCATCTGCCGCCGTCCTCGCGGTTGCAATCGGACAGTGGCACGACGCTGGTGGTGGATATGGAAAACCGCCCCTGCACCCTGCCGATCGAGGAAATCGCCCGCGAATATCCCGAGGAGGCGCGCCGTTTCAAGGCCGCTGCCAGGAACCTGCGCGGCATCACCGCGTGGACCGAGCGCGAAGGCCCGCTGAAAATCGGCGAGCGGTTGCGCCTGCACATCCCCGATCAGCGCGTCTGGAACCATCTTGAAGGCACCCGCGCCTGACCCTGTTTCCCGACCGTTTTTCCGAACCCTATCGGCTCCTTGCTGCGCCTATTGGAAACCGGCGTGCCGCATCCGCGCCGTTCACTGATGCAAATGGGTCGAAAACGGCCCCTTGGGCAGTTCCTGCCCGCGCTATCCAAGGCTATGTAACCTTGAGGGAGGAACCCACCGTGACCGACATCGAAATCGCCCGCGCCGCGAAGAAAAAACCGATCATGGAGGTGGGAGCAGCCCTTGGCATCCCTGATGAACACCTGCTGCCTTACGGCCATGACAAGGCAAAGGTCGGCCAGGATTTCATCCGCTCGCTGAAAGGGCGTGAAGATGGCAAGCTGATCCTTGTGACAGCGATTAACCCGACCCCTGCGGGCGAGGGCAAGACCACCACCACCGTGGGGCTTGGCGACGGGTTGAACAGGATCGGCAAGAATGCCGCGATCTGTATCCGCGAGGCATCGCTTGGGCCGAATTTCGGCATGAAGGGCGGCGCGGCAGGGGGCGGATATGCCCAGGTCGTCCCGATGGAGGAGATGAACCTGCATTTCACCGGTGATTTCCACGCCATCACCTCGGCGCACAACCTGTTGTCGGCGCTGATCGACAACCATATCTATTGGGGCAATGCTCTGGAAATCGACGAACGCCGCGTGACATGGAAACGGGTGATGGACATGAACGACCGCGCTTTGCGGGATATCGTGACCTCGCTTGGTGGTGTGTCCAATGGCTTTCCCCGCCAGACGGGGTTCGACATTACCGTGGCGTCCGAGGTGATGGCGATCTTGTGCCTTTCGCGCGATCTGGCCGATTTGCAGGACCGTCTGGGCCGCATCGTCGTGGCCTATCGGCGCGACCGCAGCCCGATCTATTGCCGCGATCTGAAAGCTGATGGCGCGATGACCGTGCTGCTGAAGGATGCGATGCAGCCGAACCTTGTGCAGACGCTGGAAAACAACCCGGCCTTCGTGCACGGCGGCCCGTTTGCGAACATCGCCCATGGCTGCAATTCGGTGATCGCCACAACCACGGCGCTGAAACTGGCCGATTACGTGGTGACCGAGGCCGGCTTTGGCGCCGATCTGGGGGCTGAGAAATTCTTTGACATCAAGTGCCGCAAGGCGGGGCTGGAACCTGCGGCGGCGGTGATCGTCGCCACCATCCGCGCCATGAAGATGAACGGCGGCGTGGCCAAGGCCGATCTGGATGCGGAGAACGTCGAAGCGGTGCAGGACGGCTGCCCGAACCTTGGCCGTCACATCGCCAACGTCAAAGGCTTCGGCGTGCCGGTGGTGGTGGCGATCAACCACTTCTCGGGCGATACCGAGGCCGAGGTGAAGGCGGTGCAGGACTACGTGGCGCAGCAAGGGGCCGAGGCCATCGTCAGCCGCCACTGGGCCGACGGCAGTGCCGGTGCCGAGGATCTGGCCCGCAAGGTGGTGGAACTGACCGAAAGCGCGTCTCACTTCGCGCCGCTTTACCCCGACGAAATGCCCCTGTTCCAGAAGATCGAAACCATCGCCAAGCGCATCTACCACGCCGACGAGGTTCTGGCCGACAACAAGATCCGCGACCAGCTGCGTGCGTGGGAAGATGAAGGGTATGGCGATTTGCCGATCTGCATGGCGAAAACGCAATATTCGTTTTCCACCGATCCGACCTTGCGCGGTGCGCCGACCGGCCATTCCGTGCCGGTGCGCGAAGTGCGCCTGTCGGCCGGGGCCGGTTTCATCGTGGTGATCTGCGGCGAGATCATGACCATGCCGGGCCTGCCCCGCGTTCCATCGGCCGAGGCGATCGGCCTGAACGATGAAGGTCTGGTCGAAGGGCTGTTTTAAGCCCCGGGCCGAGGCTAAGAAGGCCGCGCAGAGGGGGCGGACCCCTCTGTGCGGCCTGCGCCCCCTTATGGGGGTGCGCGGCACCAGATAGATAAGTAACAGCAAGGAGAGATGCCCATGGCTGCGGATCTGATCGACGGAAAGGCCTTTGCGGCGGATGTGCGGGGCCGGGTGGCCACGCAGGTGGCGCGGCTGCAAGAGGTGCATGGCATCACGCCGGGACTGGCCGTCGTGCTGGTCGGCGAAGACCCGGCCAGCCAAGTTTATGTTAAGAACAAGGGCATCCAGACGAAAGAGGCCGGCATGGCCTCGTTCGAGCATAAGCTGGACGCGGGTGTCGCCGAGGCGGACCTGCTGGCCCTTATCGCGGATCTGAACGCCGATCCGGTCGTGCATGGCATTTTGGTGCAGTTGCCGCTGCCTAGTCACCTTGATGAATCCCTCGTCATAAACGCGATTGATCCCGCGAAAGATGTGGATGGCTTTCACATTTCGAATGTCGGGCTGTTGGCAACGGGGCAAAAGGCGATGGTGCCCTGCACCCCCCTTGGCTGCCTGATGATGCTGCGCGACCGCCATGGTGATCTGTCAGGAATGGAGGCCGTGGTGGTTGGCCGGTCGAACATCGTGGGCAAGCCGATGGCGCAACTGCTGCTGCGCGACAGCTGCACCGTGACCATTGCCCATTCGCGCACCAAGGATATCGAAGACGTGGTGCGCCGCGCTGATATCGTCATTGCCGCGGTGGGCCGCGCCCAGATGGTGCCGGGCGATTGGATCAAGCCGGGCGCGACCGTGATCGACGTGGGCATCAACCGTATCCCCGCCCCCGAAAAGGGCGAGGGCAAGACACGGCTGGTGGGGGACGTGGATTTCGACTCGGCCGCGGCTGTGGCAGGGGCGATCACTCCCGTGCCGGGCGGCGTTGGTCCCATGACCATCGCCTGCCTGCTGGCCAACACGCTGACCGCCTGCTGCCGCGCAAACGGACTGGCAGAGCCGGAGGGGTTGACGGCGTAAGCCCTGGGCGGCTTGGTATCAGCCACCGAAGGCGGGGCCGAACAGCCCCGCCAATACCACGTCATACATGATGCGACCGGGCAGCAGGGTGAAAACCCCCGCGCCCGCCAGCGCGCCCCATGTCAACCCCAGCATGATCTTGCGGTGCCGCGCCACCCGGCACTGACGGATCGCGACAATGGCCCCCACAAGCGAGAACAGCGCCACCAGCGACAGCAGGTGGATAGGCGAGAACGGCCCGACCAGCCGGATGTCATGTACCCAAAAGCTGGACAGCGCCACTGCCGCCATCAATGTCGCCCATGCCCACCCCATCCGCTTGTGCAGGTCCGACCCGTGCGGCAGTGAAAATATAACCACCGTCAGCGGCATCAGCGCCATGGCGGCGAAAGCGTGGATCTGGATCGGCAGGGCGGCGTTCAAAAGCGGGGCAAGGGTCATCGTATGGCCTTTTCGGTCTAGAGGTTGGCGGCAGATGCCTGATGCCCCCAGCCGTGCCAGAGTGCCTTTTGACGGCTCAACCTTCCTTGCGCAAAAGCACTGTTCCCTTCGCGAATGACCCAAGTCGACACCCCCATGTCATCCACGCTGCGTCAACGACGCGCGGCAAGATGGACCTATCCGGTCATCATCTGGCTTGTTCTGACGGTTCTGGCGACGCTGGCCGGGCCTTTCGGCACCTATGACCTGCTGGACCTTGTGCCGCGCCTTGCCTACTGGGGCCTGATTGTCGGCCTTTCTATCGTTTTCAATTACGTGTTGATGCAGCTGGTGCGGGGCGCAGCGCAGGCGGCTGCCGGGGCGCATGGCCTATGCGGTGGTGCTGGCGGTTGCGATCCATGGGATCAACCGCCTGGTTTTTGCCCGTTGGGGCGGGTGGCCCGATTTTCTATGGCTCGCCCTTGTCGTGATGGTGGTGGGCGCTGCGATCGAGGCGGCGCTGTTCTACTTGCGTCCCGACCCGACGCCCCTGCCGCAGCCCGATGCACCGGACCCGACCGAAGGTTTCCTACGCCGCGTCCCACTGGACAAACGCGGTGCGCTGATCCGGCTGGAAGCGCAGGACCATTACTTGAATGTCGTCACCACGATGGGCGACGCGCTGATCCTGATGCGCATGGCGGATGCCGCGGCTGAACTGGTCCGTGCCCATGGAATGCGCGTGCATAGGTCGCATTGGGTGGCCATCGACCGGGTGATCGGCCACCACCGCCGCGACGGGCGCGATTTCCTGATGACATCGGACGAGGCCGAGGTGCCGGTCAGCCGGTCCTTCCGCCCGGCGGTCAAGGCGGCGGGGCTGATCGCGCAACGGGGCTGGCGGCCCTAGGCGGGAACCGGCACCATCGTGCCTTGCATCACTGCCACCAGTTTTTCGTGATCGCCGTCAATGGCGACAACCTCGGCCGTGACCACGACCAATCGCCGCCCCGGTTTCACCACCTGCCCTGTCGCGCGCAGCCGCTGCCCCCGCGCGGGGGCAGTCAGGTTGATCTTGATCTCGGCGGTGACGACCTCGGCGTCTTCGGGCAGCATGGTCAGGGCGGCATAGCCAGCCGCCGTATCGCCAAGCGCAAAGCTGAGCGCAGCGTGGCCATGCCCCTGCTGCTGTGTCGCCAGCGGCAGGATCGGCGCTTCGATCACAACGCGCCCTTGCCCGGTCTCGACCAGCCGCGCGCCCAGTGTCTGCATCATCGCCTGCTTTGCGAAACTGGCCGCGATCCGGTCGCTGTGTTCCCCTGTCATGGCTGCTCCCTTGGTATCTTGCCGGGTTGGAAATACTGTGGCGCGGGCAACGGTGATGCAACAGGTTGACGTTACGATAGGTCAAGGGCAAGCGTGAAACAGGTACCCAAAGACCGGCAGCATTTGCATCCGCAATACTTGTGCTTTCATGGTATGTTCAGTTAACAGTCAGAATTAGAAGGGTTTTTGGCATACGAGTCAGGCAAGATCAGTGTTGTTAAAGTCGGTTTTTCAAAAGGTTCTGTCCGAATTGCGATCCGGTCTGGTGATTGCAATCGCACTGTTGTTGACGGTGGCTGCGGCGATTGCCGGACCTTTCAACACCTTTATCGCCTTCAGCATGGGCGAGCGCGCGATCTACTGGGGGTTGGTCGTTACGATTTCGCTGGTCCTGTCCTTCGTGATCCGAATCACGATCAGCGAGGTGATGAAGGATGCGCCCTATTGGCAACGCGCCGTGCTACTGGTGGCCGCGATGACGCTGATTCTGACGCCGGTTCTTGTGATCATGAACGAAGTCGGCCTGCGGGGGCGTGGGCTGGAACACCTCCCATTCTGGCGTCTTGCACTGTTCGTGGCGGCCATTTCCAGTTTGGTCATCATTGTCCGCTATTTCGTGGAAATCAGCAAAGAGGTGCCATCCACCGTGGCCACGCCCACAGTCGCCGCACAGGCAGCGGACCAAACTGCGGACCAGGCAGCGGCTCCTCCGCCGCGCCTTCACGCCCGGCTTCCCGAGGGCCATTATGGCCTTATCCACCGGCTGAGCGCGGATGACCATTTCGTTCTGGTGCATACCGAAAACGGTGCCCACCAGGTGCGGATGCGGTTTGCGGACGCGATTGCAGAGATGGACAACGTGATCGGTTACTGCACGCATCGCTCTCATTGGGTCGTGGCCACGGCGATCGAAGGGGTCGAGCGTGAGGGGGCAAAGCTGTTCTTGTGCATCAGCGGCGGCGCGCGGGTGCCAGTCAGCCGGAAATATCGCCCGAGGCTAGAGGCCGCAGGGCAGATCGACCTTTAGCGCGGCATCGGCATGGGCAGCGCGCGCGGCCCTGTCAGCACGGCGCGCGCCCTTGGCCCCATCAGCCGCGACAGCGCCGGGTCGGATGTGCGCAGACCGCCCGTATAGGTGCCGAACGCGGGCAGAATGACCCGGCGCTCATCATACAGAAAACAAGGCCGCGCCGCGCCCGCGCCCTTCACGGGCAGCTTTGCTTTCGGGTGGTAATGTCCTGAAATTTCACCCGTTTCCGGTGTTGCGATGTGGCGGAAAACCAGCGTCGCTAGGGTCAGTTCGGCCAAGTGCGCGCTGGACAGGGGCAGCGGGCCGGGGTCGTGGTTGCCCTCGATCCAGACCCATTCCCGGCCCGATTGCAAGCGGGTCAGCCAGTCCTGCACCTGGATCGCTACGGCGCGGCCCGCCTCCATGTCGTCGAAGGTATCGCCAAGGCAGATGACGCGGGTGGGGGAAAGCGCCTCGATCTCGGATTGCAGGCGTTGCAGGGTATCCTGCACCTCGTACGGGGGGATCTGGAGGCCCGCGCGGCGCGCCATCCGTTCGGCCTTGCCCAGGTGCAGGTCGGATACCGTCAGCGTGCGCGCCTTGGCCCACCACAGGGCGCCCGAGGGGCGGGCGGTCAGGGTGCAGCCCTGGAATTCGAAATGATGAGAGGCGTCCATGGCGCAGGGGATGGCAGGGCGCGGGCGGGCGGTCAAGTCAGGCCGGCGGCGCTCATCAGGCGCTCTGTCTCCTCGGCCAGCAGCCGCTCGCGGGCTTGTCCCTCGACCGGGACGCGGCCGACTTCTAGCAGCATGGGCGCGGCAAGGGGCGTCACGCGGTCCAGGCGCAGCAGATCGATATCGGGGCCGATCCGGGTCAGCATTTCCTCGATCCGGGCAAAATCGACAAGGCCGCGCATTGCCTCGGCGCGGGTGATCCGCATCAGCAGGTGATCGGGGTCATATTTCGCCAGCGTGTCATACAGGATGTCGGACGAAAACGTCGCCTGCCGCCCCGATTTTCGCTGCCCGGGCAGGTTGCGCGGGGTCAGGCCGGCGATCGTGGCGACGCTGCGAAAGGTCCGTTTCATCACCGCATTGCCCTGCAACCAGCCGTCCAGCCCCGCGGCAAGGCGGGTCGGGTCCAGCAAGGGGGCGGGGTCGGTCAGCGGCTCCAGCCCCCAGATCAGGGTGGCGTAGTCGGCGGCGACGAAACCCAGCGGGGCAAGGCGTTCTTCCTCCATCCGGCTGGTCAAAAGAAGGCCCAGCGTCTGCTGCGCATTACGCCCCGCGAACCCGTAGAGACAGGCATATTCGCGGCCCTCGTGCGGGAAGGTTTCGATCAAAAGCCGCCCGGGCCGCGGCAGGCGCGATACCTTGCGTTGCAGGGCCAGCCATTCGGCGGTGTGGCGGGGCAGATCGGGCCATTCGGACTGTTGCAACAAGCGCAGAATTCGCGCTGACAGCTGCGTCGAAGTGGCGAATTTCGTGCCGGAGAACGTGGCGACCCTAGGGGTGCGGCCACGGTCGCGGCTGACCTCGACCACCAGTTCGCGCAGGGCTTCGAACCGCACGATCTGCCCGCCGATCAGGAAGGTATCACCGGGGGTCAGCGAGGCGGCAAAGCTTTCCTCGACCTCGCCCAAGGGGGCACCGCCACGGCTGCGATGCATCCTGACTTTCAGCAGGTCAGCATCCTGGATGGTGCCGATGTTCATGCGGATATTGCGGGCGGCGCGGGGGTCGCGCAACTGCCATTTCCCATCCTTGAACAGCAGCCGTTTCCACTTGTCATAGGCGCGCAGCGCATATCCCCCCGTGGCGCAAAAATCGAGGCAATCGTCGAATTGCGCCCGGCTGATCGCCGCGTAGGGGCCGGCGGTTCTTACCTCGTGATACAGGGCAGCGGTATCAAACGGGCCAGCGCAGGCGGTGATCAGGATTTTCTGGCATAATACGTCCAAGGGGGCGGACCCGCGCGGATCGCCATCCAGATCGCCTGCGCGCACAGCGTCGAGCGCGGCGCGGCATTCGACCACTTCGAACCGGTTGGCAGGCACCAACAACGCCTTGGACGGCGCGTTGTAGCGGTGGTTCGCCCGGCCGATCCGCTGCACCAGCCGTTTCACGTTTTTCGGCGCGCCGACCTGTATCACAAGATCCACGTCGCCCCAGTCGATCCCCAGATCAAGGCTGCCGGTGCAGACGATGGCGCGCAACTGCCCTGCCACCATCGCCTGTTCGACCCGCTCGCGCTGTTCGCGCGACAGCGCGCCGTGGTGGATGCCGACGGGCAGGGCATCTTCATTCGCAAGCCACAGTTTATGAAAGAAAATCTCGGCCTGGGCGCGGGTGTTGTGAAAGATCAGCGTGGTGCGGTGCTGGCGGGTTTGCGCCAGTACGGCGGGGATGGCATAGGCACCGCCGCCACCGGACCATGGCGGTGGCTCGGCCGTTTTCAGCATGGCGATGTCGGGGGCGGGGCCGGGATCGGCGTGGATGATGGCGCAAGGATCGGGGTGGCGGGCCAGGAACCGCGCCACGGCGGACGGGTTTTCGACCGTGGCGGACAGGCCCACGCGCCGCAGGTCGGGGCACAGCGTTTGCTGTCGGGCCTGTGCCAGCATCAATTGATCGCCGCGCCGCGATTCCTCAAGCGCATGAATTTCATCGACGATCACGCGGCGCAGCCCTTTGAAAATGCGCGCGGCATCCTCGTAAGAGGTCAGCAGCGCAAGGCTTTCCGGCGTCGTCAGCAGGATATGCGGCGGGTCGGCGCGCTGACGCTGGCGGCGCGAATGGGGGGTGTCGCCGGTGCGGTCCTCGACCCGGATCGGCAGGCCCATTTCGGCAATTGGGCCGGTCAGGTTGCGGCGGATGTCAGCGGCCAGCGCCTTGAGCGGCGAGATATATAGCGTGTGCAGCCCCTCGTGCCCGCCATCGGCCAGTTCGGCCAGCGTGGGCAGGAAGCCGGCCATGGTCTTGCCCCCCGCCCGTGGGCGCAATCAGCAGCAGCGATGGCGCGTCCGACTGCGCCAGCATCTGCATCTGGTGCGGATGAATCTGCCAGCCACGCCGTTCGAACCATCCAAAGACGGGCGCGGGCAGGGTAGGGGCAGAGTCGAGGGCGTTTTCCATCGGTTTGGCTAAGGTAAAAGCGCCACGCCATGCGTCAACCGCAACCCCGTCATTACGGTGCGATCGGTGGCGACAGAAGCCACGCCGCCGCCCGTATCATCCCCATGACAAACACAATGCCAAAGGGAGCAACACCATGAAATCGCTTCGTAAATGGGCCACGCCGCTGACTATAGGGTCCAGCCTGATCGTCACGATCACCGGGCTGATGCTGTTCTTTCATTTCGCGCCCGGACTGACCCGGCCGGCGCATGAATGGATCGGCTGGATCATGGCCTTTGCGGTGCTGGCGCATCTGGTCGTGAACTACCGTGCCTTCCTGTTGCATTTCAAACGGCCCGTTGGCCTTGGGATCATGGGGATTTCGGCGCTGGTGATGCTGTTGTCCTTCATGGACTTGGCCCCGGCGGGAGCAGGTAGCCCTGTGCCCTTGGTGATGGGGGCGATTGGCAAGGCCGAGGTTGCCACGGTGATCGCGCTGTCTGGCCATGATCGGGCCGAGGGGCTGAGGCTGCTGAATGCGGCTGGGATCAAGGCCGAGGCTAGCCAGACCGTAGCGCAGATCACCGGGGGCGACTGCGGCGAACAGAACCGGATCATCGCGGCGCTGTTCGTACGATAACGGGCCGGAATCCATGAAAACCATGGAAACGGGGAGCTGAAACCATGAAAACGCAAAGCCCAGAGCGGGGCTTTGCGTTTTGTTTTGCAACGGCGCAAGGTGGGTGGCCCCTGACATTCTTGTATTGCGAAAATATCGACACATTTTCGCCGTGCCTGTGCGCCGTTTTGCGAAATTGAGTATGCGCCTAGCGCACGATGGCCTCGTCCTTGACGAACATATTGGCCCATGCGCGGTCGATCAGTTCGGGGGACATCTGGTAGGGGGTGCCCTCGAATTCGCAAATCGAGATCATCTGGTCGATCAGGAACACCGGCTGATAGTTGGCATAGATGTTGTCGATGCCGGGATACTTGTTCTTGAGCAGGTGAACCAAGGTCGGCTCATCCAGCGGCATCCCCTTTTTCCGCGCCACGAGGGCAAAGATTTTCAGGAAGTTCTGCTGGCTCGGCCCGTCGATCTTGATCTTGTAAAAGATCCGGCGCAGGGCGGCTTGGTCGAAAATCTCGTTCGGGTGGAAGTTGGTCGAGAAAATCACCAGCGTGTCGAAGGGCACCTCGAATTTCTCGCCCGATTGCAGGGCGAGAATATCCTTGGATTCCTCCAGCGGAACGATCCAGCGGTTGACCAGCGACTGTGGCGGTTCGGCCTGACGCCCAAGGTCATCGACGATGAAAATGCCGCCCGTGGATTTCAATTGCAACGGCGCTTGGTAGGTGCGGGCCGTGGGGTTGTAAACCAGGTCGAGCATGTTCAGCGACAGCTCGCCCCCGGTGATCACGGTGGGCCGTTCGCATTTGACATAGCGCGCGTCAAAGGTGCGGCGGCGGCGCAAACTGTTGGGGTCGTCCACCTCTTCCTCGGCGGCGGAATGGACGATGGGGTCATAGACGGTGATGACCTGACCGGAATATTCCAGCGCGCGCGGCACGTAAATCTTGTCGCCCATGGCGTCGCGGATCCCGTTCGAGATCGAGGATTTACCGTTGCCCGGCGGGCCATACATCAGGATCGAGCGGCCGGAACTGACCGCCGGCCCAAGGTTACCCAGCAGGTCGGGCGGCAGGATCAGGTGACCCATCGCCGTGGTCAGCTGGTCGCGGGTGATCGAAATGTTGCGGATCGATTGGCGTTTCACCTGTTCGCGGTAGACATCCAGCGGCACCGGCATCGCGCCGTAATATTCCGACTGCGCCAGCGCATCCAGCGCGCGGGCCTTGCCCTGATCGGTCAGCTGATAGCCCATCTCGGTGCCATTGTTGTTGGCGTTGAGCGTGCCGGTCGCCTCCAAAAGGCGTTCGACCCGGGCGGCGTCGATCAGCTCTTGCGTGACGGCGACGGGCAGGCAGATGGCGCGGGCCAATTCGGATGCCAGCGACAGGCTTTTGCGGAAGATGGTTTTCAGCAGGATATCCCGCATCATCGTCAGCGGAAGCTGCATATCCTCCAGCGTTTTGGGCGGAGGAGGGGGTTGAACGCCCTGGGGCGGTGTCACTTGCATGTTCATGGGCTGGCTCGTGCCTTTTTTCGTCGCGTTATTGGCCCTGAACATCGCAGGTCAAAGTGGCGAAATGATGGAGAAAAAGGTGCGAAGCGGTGAAGCGGGTCAGAGCGCGCCGAGGATCAGGTAAAGCCCAAGCGTCGTGCCCAGCACCAGCCCCATGGGGAAATCAAGGCCGCGCGTCCAGCTTTCCCATTCCGGCGCAAGGCGGCGCAGGGGGGTGAATTTCAGCAGGCGCTGCGTGATGACGGCCCCCAGAAGCATGCCGCAAAACAGGAAGCCGACGAATTTTACATCGGCCAGCGGCACGTAAGGTGCTGCAGCGGCAAGGAATTTCGCATCACCCGCGCCCATCAGCCCGCCCGCATTCGCGACAAAGCCGATCAGCAGGACGATCACCAGATGCGCGACGCGCCAGCCGTATTCGGGCAGCGGCATCAGGAACAGGCCGACCACAAGAAACACCAACCCCAAGATGTCAGTGGTGCGGTTTGTGATCTTCATCCAGCGCAGATCTGTCAGGATGGCGACCGCGCAAAGCGGCAGCACGAAGGGCAGGAACCAGCGCGCCTGCATGTCCGGGATGCTCAGCACCCCCGCGATGCGGACAAAGGGCGCAACAAGATCGGTCAGAAAATCCATCGCGGGGTGCGTTTAGCTTTCCAATGCGCGCAAGGAGCGCACGGCTTCTTCGAAATGCTGCGGATGGGTTTCGATGGCTTCGCGCAGCAGGCCCTTGCCGGTTTCCACGTCACCCTGTTTCACGGCCGACAGGCCCATGGTGTGCAAAAGCTGCGCACGCTCGATCTGGGTCATGGGCAGGACGGGCATGGAATAGTTGCGCTGCGCGGCGCGGGCCAGAACCAGATTGTTCTTTGCGGTGAACAGCTTGCCATCCTGGCGGATCGCTTCGCCGAACAGGCGCTCTGCCTCGGGGTAATCGCCGCGGGTCAGCTTGGAATAGCCCCAGTTGTTCATCACGCCGCCGGGGCGGGTGGTCAGGCCCACGGCGGTTTCATAGAAACTGTCGGCTTTCTTCCACTGCTTCTTGCTGTCGGCGACCATCGCCTCCAGCCGGTAGCGTTGATAGGTCTCGTGGGTGGGGGGGATGCTGTTCAGGGTCTTTTCAGCGCCTTCCCAATCGCCGGTGCGGATTTGCGCATCTGCCAGATCGACACGGTCGTCATCGGATGCGTCCGCATGTTCGGTGATCTTTTTCCAAACCGCCAAGGCTTCGGCGTTGCGTTTGGCGCGGATCAGAGATTGGCCCAGCCCGCGTTGCAGGTCGATTCGTTCGGGCGCATTGGCCGAGGCGCGTTTGAAATAGGTCACCGCCTCGTCCGGGTCGGCCACGGTGAGCATCACGTCGTTCAGGTTGGTTTCATCCACGACGTTGAGATCCTGCAAGGTGCGGTCCACCTTGTTCTTCTCGCTCATGAAATCTTCGCAGCCGGACAGGGCGAAAGACCCGGCCAGGCACAGGGAAAGGATAAACGAGTGGCGCATGTTTTGCGTCCTTTTACTACTCTGCCTCAAGGTATCTGACGGATCACAAACGCGCTGCTTCCCCGCCGAACCAATTTATATTCTTGTTCTTCTTCTTTATCATAAACGTTTTTTTCCGTTTTTGCGAGCGCCAAGCGAAGATTGTCACGGATTGAGTCACTTTGGCCATTGTCCAGCGCATAGGCGCGGCGGAACATCTGTTCGGCCTCGGCCAATTCGCCCTTTTCCATCAGCAGGACACCAAGATTGTTCCATGTTTCGGGCACGGCCTCGTCCGTGGCGATGGCTTGGCGCAGCAGGCGTTCGGCCTGGCCCAAGCGGCCCAGCCCCAGGTTCGCGGTGCCAAGGCCGGACAGCACATCGACGGTCATGCCATGTTCGATGGCGGCGCGCGAATAGGCATCGAGCGCCAGTTCGTATTCGCCCGCCTGCACCAGCCGGTTGCCCACGACCAGCCCGTCAACGGTATCGCCGCGCTTGGCTAGGCCCGGTGCATAGACCTGCCCGGTTTTCAGTGGATCGGACGCGCCAAGGCCGCCTGTCGATGAACAGGCGACCGTGGTCAGCAGGGCGGCCAGAAAGCCGGCAATTTTCAAAGGGCTTGCCCGTCGCCGCATTTTTGTCTTCGCTTGTCAGTTCCCGAAGTTCGAGATGCTTACAGCCGAAGGACCAACAAGGATGATCAGCAGCGGCGGCACCGTCAGCATCATTGTGACAAGTGTCATCTTGGTAGGCAACTTGTTTGCGGCCTCTTCGGCGCGCATCACGCGCTTGTCACGCATTTCCGACGAATAGACCCGCAGCGCCTCGGCGATCGAGGTGCCGAATGCGGCGGACTGGATCATCACGGTCACGAAGGACGACACGTCGGCCACGCCGCAGCGTTCGGCCATGTCGCGCAGCACGCCGGATTTTTCCATACCCGCCTTGATCTGAAGCGACACGATTTCGAATTCATCGGCCAGATCGGGGAAGGCGGGGCGGATTTCCTTGGCCATGCGGACGATGGATTGCTCCAGCGACTGACCGGCTTCGACGCAGACCAGAAGCATGTCCAGCGCATCGGGGAAGCCTGCGGTGATCTGTTCCTGCCGCTTGGCCTGCCGCTTGTTGACCCAGTATTTCGGGGCCATGTAGCCAAGGCAGCCGGGGCCAAGCACGTAGAACAGGGTTTGCTGGGTCGTAACCTCTTGCCCGCCGGACACGAACAGCATGAAATACAGCACGCCCGCCACCAGCAGCCCAAGGCCAAGGGCAAACTGGGCGAAGTGGAAGAAGCGCACCGCGTCCTTGGAGCGGTAACCGGCCTGCATCAGCTTCATGCGGGCGGCGGAATATTCCTCGGCGTCCTGCGGTTCCAGGAAAGAGGAATATTTCTGCAACTTGTCGTTCGACTTGGCCGTGCGCAGCTTGGCGCCCGGTTTGATCGTGGCAGAGCGTTCGCCCGCATCTTTCAGCTTGTTGAGCGGGTCGTTCCGCTCTTTAAGCATCATCGGGATCACGGCAGCGATCAGCGCCAGGCCAAGCAGGCCGACCAAAATGAAGGGGCCAATGGGGCCAAGGATATCGGTGAGGAATGCCATTGTTCGTCTCTCCTCAGACCTTGATGTTTGTCAGGTAGCGCATCACGATCAGGTTCAGCGTCAGCAGAACCCCCACGATGATACAGGCTGGGATGAACCACGGGTGGTCCAGCACCTCGTCATAATAATGCGGGTCCAGCACGTTCACACCGATCAGGGCCAGCACGGGGAAGGCGGACAGGAACTTGCCCGACCACTGTGCCTCTGCGGTGATGGCTTTCACGCGGCGGAACAGGCGGAACCGCGAGCGGATCACGCGGGCCAGACCTTCGAGGATCTCGGCCAGGTTACCACCCGATTGCTGCTGGATCGAAACGGCCACGGCAAGAAAGCGCAAATCCTGCATGTCCAGCCGTTCGGCCATTTGTTTCAGCGCCTCGCCCACGTCGCGGCCATAGGCGGATTCGTCCGCGATGATGCCGAATTCAGTGGCCAGCGGGTCGGGCACTTCCTTGGCGACGATCTGGATCGCCGAGGAGAACGGGTGCCCCACCTTCAGCGAGCGCACCATAAGTTCCACGGCGTCGGGCAGCTGTTCCTCGATCATGCCAAGCCGTTTCTTGGCCTTGGAATTCACCCAGAAATACACACCGCCCACGCCCATCAAACCGGACACCACGCCGCGCACCGCGAAAGAGGTTTCTGTGCCGATGGTCAAGCCAAGGAAGGCGATTACGGACACCGCGACCATCAGCATGATCAGCTGTATGGGTGAAAATGCGATCGCCGCTTTTTGCGCCTTGTCCGCCAGCATCGTATAGATGGGGATGGACCGGGCGTTCATGTGTTGGTTCATCTCCTTGCGGAGTTTTTCCAGCACTTCTTCGCGGTTGGAGCCTTTCTGGAGCATTTCCAGACGGCGGTTGACCTTGCTGTTCAGCGAAATCGAACGGCCAAAGGCAGTCAGATAGACGCCTTCGACGATCACAAGGACGCCGACGAAGATCAAGATGTAGATGATCGGTTCGATCGAGAGTGCCATTTTGTGTTACTCCGCTGCGACGGGTTCGTAGATTGCGGGCGGCAAATCGAACCCCCACAGGCGGAACCGTTCCGAGAAGTGCGAACGCACACCGGTGGCCGTGAAATGGCCGATGATCTTGTTGTCCGGGGTCAGGCCGACGCGCTGGAAACGGAAGATTTCCTGCATCGAGATCACCTCGCCCTCCATCCCGGTGATTTCCGTGATCGAGGTCATGCGGCGCGAGCCGTCTTGCAGGCGCGAGGCTTGCACAATCAGGTTCACAGCCGAGGAGATTTGCGAACGCACGGCTTTCAGCGGCATTTCGATCCCGGCCATGGCGATCATGTTTTCCAGGCGCGACACGCCATCGCGGGCAGAGTTGGCGTGAATTGTGGTCATCGACCCGTCGTGGCCGGTGTTCATGGCCTGAAGCATGTCGATCACTTCCTCGCCACGGGTTTCACCCACGATGATCCGGTCGGGACGCATCCGCAGGGCGTTGCGCAGGCAGTCGCGCTGGCTGACGGCGCCTTTGCCCTCGACGTTGGGGGGGCGCGATTCCATCCGGCCGACATGGACCTGTTGCAGCTGAAGTTCCGCCGTATCCTCGATCGTCAGGATCCGTTCGGAGTTGTCGATGAAAGAGGACAGCGCGTTCAGCGTGGTGGTTTTACCAGAACCCGTCCCGCCGGACACGATCACGTTAAGGCGGGTGGCGACAGCGGCCTGAAGATAGGCAGCCATTTCCTCGGAGAAGGCGCCGAAATTCACCAGATCGTCGATGCCGAGCTTTTCTTTCTTGAATTTCCGGATGGAAACCAGCGACCCGTCCACGGCAATCGGCGGCACCATGGCGTTGAAACGCGACCCGTCTTGCAAACGGGCGTCAACATAGGGGTTCGATTCATCGACGCGGCGACCCACGGCCGACACGATCTTGTCGATGATCCGCAAAAGGTGCTTTTCATCCTTGAAGGTGATGTCGGTCAGTTCCAGCTTGCCGTCGCGTTCCACAAAGATGCGCTGCGGGCCGTTGACCAGAATATCGTTGACGCTGTCGTCTTTCAGCAGGGTTTCCAGCGGGCCAAGGCCGCGGACCTCGTCGTAGAGTTCCTGGTTCAGCTGGCTGCGGTCATCGCGGTTGAGGACGATACCTTTCTCTTCCAGCACCTCGGCGGCGATGGAGCCGATCTCGGCCTTCAGGTCCTGTTCGGTCGCGGTTTCCAGCGCCGACAGGTTCAGATTGTCCAGCAGGGCCTTGTGCAGTTCCAGCTTGATCTCGCCAATGCGTTCGCGGCGCTTGCGTTCCTTGTCGGCGTGGCTGGCGGATGCGGCAACCTTGGGCAGCGCCCTGCGCATGGATGGCGCCGGGGCGGGCGCTTCGGGTTTGGCGGCCTTGGGCGCGGGGGCGCTGCCGCCCTGAACCGGGCGGGTGGAGGGCATCTGGGTGACCTTGCCGCCGCCGGATTTCGCACCGCCGCCGTCGCCAGATCCGTTTTTTTTGTAACGCGAAAACATTGTTATCTAACCCCGTTTCCCAAATTTACCTGTTTTGCCCGCGGCCTGTGCCCCGTGGCTCTGCTTTGGTGCGGGCCTTAGCCCGCCGCCTCTGCTTCGTTCTGGCCCAGTTCATGCAACTGGTGCGCCAGTTTCGAAATTTCCTTGCGCAGCGGGTTTTTCCCTGCGGACAGGGCCAGCGGCAGGCCATGATCGGCCCCCTGCGTCACCTGCTTTCCGCCGTCGGGCAGTTGCACGTCGATTGAAATTCCTAGGCTTTCCGCCAGCCGCTTGACGCGGGCCTTGCCGTTCAGATCAATGCCTTTGGGCGCGCGGTTCAGCACGAAACGCAGCTTTTCAAAGGGAAGTTCCTCGGCTTGCAGCGCCCGTTTAAGGCGCAGCGCATTCTGCGCCGATCGCATGTCCATTTCCAGCATCGCCAGAAAAACGTGTGCACTGTTCAGGATCGCTTCGGACCATTGCACCACCGTCGAGGGCATATCTACCACAACATAGTCGAAATTGCGGCGCGCAACTTCGAGAATTCGATTCACATCCTCGGAATTGATCAGGTCCAGCGGCAGCATTTCGGTCGGCGAGGTCAGAACCGTCAGCTTGCCCTCGAACCCGACCATCGCGGCCTGGAAACTTTCGTCATCCATGGATTCGGTGTCAGACAGCAATTCGTAGACCGACTCGCGGCGCGGCAGGTCCAGAAAGGTCGAGACGGAGCCATATTGCAGGTCCAGATCGATCACGCAGACCTTGGGGCCGGTTTCGTCTTTCTTGGCCACGTTGGCCAGTTCCCATGCGATGTTCACGGCCATGGTGGTGGAGCCGGCACCACCGGCCAGACCCTGCACGGCGATGACCACGCCTTCGCGGTCGTCACCATGACCGCCGCGCGCGGTGGGGGCAGGGGTATATTCGGGTTCGGGTTCGGGCCCGGTGATGCGCTCGATGGCCGATTGCAATTCGCCCTCGGGCAGCGGGTAGGGCACGAATTCATCCGCGCCGGTGCGCAAAAGTTGGTGCAGGGCCGCCGGAGAGACATCTTCGGCAATCAGGATGACCTTGATATGGCGGGCCTTGGCGCGGGCGATTACCTCGCCCAGCAGGACCAGGTTTTCCTCGTCTTCCTCGTCTATGGCCATGGCGATGAATTCAAGGCTTTCGGCGTCAAGCTGGCCGATAAAGGCCAGTGCCTCGGCAAAGCCAAGATCGCCCCAACCATCGCCAAGCGCGGTTTCCATATCCTCGATCAGCAGGTCAAAATTCTGCACGTCACGGCTGACCGTGCACGCGACCAGCGGGCTGGGGTCAGGTTGCAGAGCTGCGTTACTTGTCATTGCCATACGTCCTTTTCGATCGGGTATTCCCACGGCGGCGGAACCTGCTCTGTCCCTTGATCCGCGCATGGCCTCCACCCGACTCGTTGCCGTTCAGGGGGCTCCCATTGAAGACAAACTCGCCGATAATCTGGGCGAGATTAGGGCCAGACTGGCCCAATTGTGCGATATGGAAGGACGATACGAAGGCTAACCCAAGATTGTTTAAGGGCGCGTAACCGCCGCCAGACAAGCAAAAAGGGCCCCCGAAGGGGCCCAGTGTTTAGCTACGTTTCTTGGTTTTTTTCGAGGTATCAGAAGGTTATTCGTTAGACGCCTGGCCGCTGCTGGCCCATTGGATGCCGGTCAGCGTGGTCTTGGATATGCCAGAGGCCACGTAATCACGGTAAACAATTTGTGCATACTTGCCATCCATCACCGTGGGGTGCCGTTTCACGAAGCCCGATACCTCGGTCACGGTGCGGCGGTTGCGGCGTTCGCGCCCTTCGGTAACGATCAGGGGCTGGGTTTCGCCGTAGGACACGACCGCCTCAAGCCGCGAGCGCGAAATGCCCTGCGAGGTGAGGAAGTTCACGACAGCGCGCGCACGCGCCATGCCCAAGCGTTTGTTATAGCTGTTTGATCCGACCTTGTCGGTGTGCCCGTAGACGCGAAAGCGCACTTCGGGGAATTGGCGGATAAATGCGGCCTGTTCGCGCAGCGCATCCATAGCGCCGGCATCCAGTTGCGAGGAATTGAACGAGAAATTCACGGTCGAGACCACCTCGGTCGAGAAACGCCGCGCAAGATCAAGCACAAAGCCCTTCTCGCCGCGCATCACGAGCGTGTTGTTCATCGTCGCGTTGCCATAGTCCTGATAGCCCGACACCAGCGCCCCGGCTTCGCCATGGAAGTTGGTATAGACAGGATCGTTGGACGTGCAGGCACCTGCCGTCACCAGCC
This sequence comes from Rhodobacteraceae bacterium UBA3069, assembly GCA_002366795.1. Lineage (GTDB taxonomy): Bacteria > Pseudomonadota > Alphaproteobacteria > Rhodobacterales > Rhodobacteraceae > UBA3069. The sequence goes on from DFBX01000113.1 coordinate 45,120, forward strand.
CTGCGATTGCCAGATATTTACGCATGTGCCCCATCCGTTTCATCCCGTCACTCCATCACGTAGCCATAAGAGCCTATGAAGTCCTGCTGGGCAACCTCGCCCGCAGCACCTTTCAGGCGCTTGCCGCTGCCCGCAACCTTGCCGTTCAGGAACAAATCCTTTTCCGACGGGGGTTTGATGCGATCCGTTGGCAGTGCCAGCGCCTCGCCACGGGTCGGCGTCACTAGGTGCGCGGACACGATAATAACCAGTTCGGACTGTTTGCGCTGATACTCGGCGCTGCGGAACAGCGCGCCAAGGATCGGAATATCGCCCAGCCACGGCACTTGGCCGTTCACGTCGCGGAAATCGTCTTGCAACAGCCCTGCGATGGCAAAGCTTTCGCCGTCGCGCATTTCCACGGTGGTCGATGTTTCGCGCCGGGTGAAGGCGTCGATCTTGAAGTTGTTGAACTCGATCCCGTTGGAGCTGTCGATGGCCGACACGGCCGCGTTCATTTCCAGGTTGATCAGGTCACCATCCACCACGCGGGGGATAAAGTTAAGTTCGACACCGAAGGGTTTGAATTCGATGGAAATCTCGCCACCATCCTGCGCAACCGGCACCGGATATTCGCCGCCTGCAAGGAACTTGGCCTCTTGCCCGGAAAGGGCGGTCAGGTTCGGTTCGGCCAGCGTGCGGACAATCCCTTTGCTTTCAAGGGCTTCCAGCAGGATGCCGACTTGAACTGCACCGGCATTGAAGCCGAACAGGATTGCACCGTTCTGATCGGTGATCGCAGGCGTGGTGCCGCCCAGCGAGTTGCTTTGCGAAATCGAGTTGGCGTTGGTGTTGGACCCGCCCGAAATACCCAGATCATTGTCAAGCGCGGAGCCATCCAGCGCCAGCGATGTGGACAAGGATTTGGATACAGAACGCTGCATTTCAGCGAACCGCACCTTGAGCATGACCTGCTGCACGCCACCGACGCTCATCAGGTTGGACACGCGTTCGGGTGCATAGCGTTCGGCCAGATCCAGCGCGCGCTGCAAACGCTGCGCAGAGGATACGGTGCCCGAAAGCACGATGCCATCATTCGCGGTGCGCACCTCGATCTTTTCGCCGGGAAGGATCTGGCGCAGGCGTTCCTTGAATTCGGAAACATCCGCCGCGACATGCACATCGACGTTGGCGATCAACTGCCCCGATGCGTCCAGCAAGGTCAGGGTCGTCAGACCCGGGGCCTTGCCCAGCACATAGATGGTGCGGTCCGAAAGCGAGGAAATATCCGCGATGGCGGGGTTGGCGATCGAAAGTTCCGCGAAGGGAACATCGCTTTCCACCACCACGGCGCGGTTCATGGGCACGTTCAGCTTGCTGGCCACGCCCTTTTTGACCACGCGCAGGGATTCCGCGCTTGCGTTGGATACGGCAACCATCGGGCTGCTCGCTACGGTAAAGCCCAAAAGGGCTGCCTTAATAAATCTGTCAATTTTCATGTGACCTGCCTCTCCGATCACGCCTCGATTGCGGGTCTTGGTGCCCACGATTGATCTGACCATGGGGGAATTTTTAAATTTTTGCAATAATCAATGGGTTTCGAGGTGCTGTTTCAGTGAAACGAATGTGATTCGTCTGCAAGCTGCGGCGAAAATGCAACGCGGCGCGAGGGGGGCTCGCGCCGCGCAATAACGTGATTTTTCGTTCTTTCGCAATCAGTTGGTGCAGGGGATCGGAATCTCGATCACCTCGGCCCCGCGGCGTGTGCGAATGGTGCAGACCTCTTTCTTTTGCTCGACAACCGGGGCAGGGGCGGCGGCCAGACCCAGCAGGGCGTTCTGATCCACCTCGATGCTGTCGGCCACGGTTTCGTCGCCCAGTCCGACCAGCGACAGCGACAGTTTGCCATTGTATTGCGCCTGTCCAAGACGGGCCACCTGTTGCGGGCGCACGGCCACGGTGACGGTGCGGGCGATGGTCGCGCCGGTGATGTCGCCGCCGGCCTGCTGGTCCACCGCGATGATTTCGACCGCGCTTTCGATCAGCTTGGTCACGTCACGGCGACTGCTGCCGACGTTTTCGGTGTTCTGGGCTCTGGCGATGGACACGCTGCCAGTCCAGTAGATATCTACCTTGTCACCGGGACGCAGGAAGCCGGACACACCCGAGGCCACGTCGACCTCGATGGCAAAGGCACGCATGCCCGGATCCAGAAGGGATGTCAGGCCCGCGCCCTCACCGGGGTTGGTGATCTTGCTGGCCAGCAGCGGCTCGTTGCGCTCCATCTGGCGCAAAACCATGCGCGGTTCCTTGTTATCGTTGGGGAACAGCTCGAAATCACCGGTAAAGGTGCCTTCGGGCAGGGCGTCGCCGTTCACCTTGACCTTGCGCACATGTTCCGGGGTCAGCACATCGCCATAGTCGATGTTCTTTTCCAGCACATAAATCTCGGCCACCTTGAAGGGCGGTTTGGATGCTTGTTCGGCGCGGGCCAAGCGGTTGTTCAGCCCGGATACATAGTCCTGAGCCATGTAGACGGCAAAACCGGCAAGGCCGAGGCCGGCAACAAGGACGAGTCCGAATATCGCTCGCATGTCAAAATCCTCTCGTGCGCGTGCAGGGAGACCCCCATGGCCGTGCTGACGCTGTTGAGTTTCTGCACTGACCATACCTGCGGAATATGGCGAAAAAGGGGAATGCAGGTGATCGTTTCGTGATCGGAGACGGTGCGCGGCTTTCGCGGGGTTTGATCGCGTTATCGTTGACGCCGTCACAAACGGGGAAAGGGCGGGCCCCCGGTATGTCGGGGGCTACCGCCCTGAACCTGGTCTGATGTCTGGATCAGTTGGTGATGTCGACTGCGGTCGAGGCCGACAAAGTGGATACGCCACCCGCAACGGCAGCGATGCTGATCCCGCCGATGCCGACGATTGCGGCGGTCAGCATGACCCAATCCACGGTGACTGCGCCATCTTCATCGGCGCGGAATTTTTTGAAGAGTTTACGCATGGTTGCCTCGTTTCGCTCATGTTTTATATTCAAGTCGCCGCAGTTAGGTCGCTGGTCTGGGCTTTGGATGTCCCCAGGATGGCGTTCAATTCGGGCAGATATGCGGCATGTTGCGTTCATTTGCATGAAATATACAAATTTTTCCGGCTTTTTGTGGGATGTAATTTGCCTTTTGGTCGAAAAATAAAAAGAGGCGCAGGATGCCCTGCGCCTCTTTGTGTCTCGATACCGGACCGGGTGGTCCGGCGCCGATTACGACGTCATCGCGGTGACGGTCGAAGCGGCCAGAGTGTCGGTGCCGCCTTTGATGGCTGCAACGCCGGCTGCTGCCAGGCCAACCACGGCTGCGGTCAGAACAACCCAGTCAACCGTTACTGCGCCGTCTTCGTCGTTGCGGAAGTTTTTGATGAATTTGATCATGGTAAGGGCCTTCTCTCTCTCGGTCTAGGTTTCAGATGTCACCGCTTTGGAGAACCACTCTCCGCTTCGGGATGAGTTGAATTTGCCCCCGGAATCGGGCGAGAATGGGGCGCGATATGATCGAATCCATGGAAATTGGCCGGCCTTCACGAATTATTAAGGACGGTCTTGCAGTTCGTGCCGGATTGTTGCGTTTCAGGAAATGCAGGGTGGTTTTGCACGGTGCTTTCCGTAGCTTAGCTTTTTCGATGCACAGGTTTACGGTGGCCGATTGCACGCCGTGCCACATCTGAAGGTCGCGCCGCGCTGCCAGGGAATGGCGCGCGCAGGCTGGCAGAGCAACAGCCAAGCTGCCCAAGGCAGGGCCACAAAAACAACCCCGCAATAGAAAAAGAGGCGCAGGATGCCCTGCGCCTCTTTGTGTCTCGATACCGGACCGGGTGGTCCGGTGCCGATTACGACGTCATCGCGGTGACGGTCGAAGCGGCCAGAGTGTCGGTGCCGCCTTTGATGGCTGCAACGCCGGCTGCTGCCAGGCCAACCACGGCTGCGGTCAGAACAACCCAGTCAACCGTTACTGCGCCGTCTTCGTCGTTGCGGAAGTTTTTGATGAATTTGATCATGGTGTGTCCCTCCAAAGGATCCTTGGTTTTCATATCGACCGGGGCGGTGTGTGGCGGGCCGTTCTCTCTCTCGTTGGCCCGTCGCCGTCTCGGTATGGGGATATATAGCCCTTTGATTGGGGCATCATTTGGGCCGGAATGGCGCCTTTTTGGACTTCGTTAGGGATGAGTGCAAAAGTTTCATAACCTATTGTTTTGAAATGGTTAAATATGTGTAACTTTCCGGATTACCTTGCGGAAACCCGTGGTAAATCGGCAGCTTACCATGGGTAAACCTTGCCTGAATCGGCGTTTTTCTGGCGCGTCAGACGGGATTCTGCGAGGGTGGCGGCAATAAAAAGAGCAGAGGCAGGAGGATCGCCATGGCGCGGTTCATGAATATTGGGGCGGGGCTGTTGGTCGCGGCGCTGATATATGGCAGCGCAGCAGAGCGCACGCAGGCGGAAAGCGGCGTCTATTCCGGCACGAGTTTTAAACGCGTGACCGCGCGCAAGCCCGGTCAGATGCCGAAACTGCCGCAGATCGACCCCGAAGCGCAGAAGGCGGCGCTTGCCGCACCCAGGCCGCAGCCACAGCAAGACGTGCCGGTGGCAGATGCCGCCATGCCGAAACCGAAGGCGCGCTATGGCTGGTTCTGGGACGCGGTATCCCCGAACCTGGCCGAGGCAAGCCCCGCCCGGCTGGAACTGGCGCTGAACAAGCTGTCCGCCGCGCCGCAGGGCAAGGGCGTGGCCGCGCCGCGCCTGACCGATATGCACGCGATTGCCAGCAGCCAGCAAGCCAACCTGCTTTTGAGTACCGTGAACACGGGCGTGTCACCTGCGCTGGTTCTGGCGGTGATCGCGGTGGAATCCTCGGGGCGCAGCGATGCGGTGTCGGGGGCAGGGGCGCAGGGGCTGATGCAGCTGATCCCCGCCACGGCCGAACGGTTCGGCGTGACCGACAGCATGGACCCCGGCCAGAACATCAAGGGTGGCGTGGCCTACCTGGACTGGCTGCTGAAAGAGTTTGACGGCGATCCGGTGCTGGCGCTGGCCGCCTATAATGCGGGCGAGAACGCGGTGAAAAAGCATGGCGGCGTGCCACCCTTTGCCGAGACGCGGGACTATGTGCCCAAGGTGCTGGCCGCCTTTGCCGTGGCGCGGGCGCTGTGCAAGACCCCGCCGATGCTGATTTCGGATGGCTGCGTGTTCAACCTGGGCACTTGAGCCTGCGGCGAAGGCCGGTCCAGGTATTGGAAGAACAATGAAGCGGAATTGAAAAAGGCCCCGGCGGATGCGCGGGGCCTTTCGGTTTTATTGGGAAGGGTCAGTTGACCAGCGTCGCCTCGGTCGCGGCGCGCAGCTCTTCCTCGGTGACGCCATCGGCCAGTTCGACGATTTTCAGGCCGCCCTCGACCACGTCCAGCACGCCAAGGCCGGTGATGATGCGATCGACCACGCCCTTGCCGGTCAGCGGCAGGGTGCATTCATGCAGTACCTTGGATTCGCCGTGCTTGTTGGCGTGGTCCATGACCACGACCACGCGGCCCACACCTGCGACCAGGTCCATCGCGCCGCCCATGCCCTTGACCAGCTTGCCGGGGATCATCCAGTTGGCCAGGTCGCCGTTTTCGGCCACTTCCATTGCGCCAAGGATGGCCATGGCGATCTTGCCGCCGCGGATCATGCCGAATGACATGGCGCTATCGAAATAGGCGGTTTGCGGCAGTTCGGTGATAGTCTGCTTGCCGGCGTTGATCAGGTCGGGGTCTTCTTCGCCCTCGTAGGGGAAGGGGCCCATGCCAAGCATGCCGTTTTCCGATTGCAGCGTCACCTCGACGCCTTCGGGGATGTAGTTGGACACCAGCGTCGGGATGCCGATGCCAAGGTTCACATACATGCCGTCTTCAAGTTCTTGCGCCGCGCGGGCGGCCATCTGGTTGCGATCCCAAGCCATTATTTAGCCTCCTTCTGGCGCACGGTGCGCTGTTCGATGCGTTTTTCGTGATCGCCCTGAATGATGCGATGCACATAGACGCCGGGCAGGTGGATGTGATCGGGGTCAAGCGAGCCGGTGGGCACGATCTCTTCGACTTCGACAACGCAGACCTTGCCGCAGGTGGCGGCGGGCGGGTTGAAGTTGCGCGCCGCCTTGCGGAACACAAGGTTGCCCGTCGCGTCCGCTTTCCATGCTTTGACGATGGAGAGGTCAGCGAACATCCCGGTTTCAAGGATGTAGTCCTGACCGTCGAAGTTTTTCACTTCTTTGCCGTCCGCGATCACGGTGCCGACGCCGGTTTTGGTGTAGAAACCGGGGATGCCAGCGCCGCCAGCGCGCATCCGTTCGGCCAGCGTGCCTTGGGGGTTGAATTCCAGCTCAAGCTCGCCCGACAGGTATTGACGCATGAATTCCGCGTTCTCGCCCACGTAGGAGGAGATCATTTTCTTGACCTGCTTGGTTTGCAGCAGGATGCCGATGCCGAAATCGTCGACGCCCGCGTTGTTGGATGCGAAAGTCAGGTCCTTGGTGCCTGCGTCCTTGATGGCGTCCAGCAGCAGTTCGGGAATACCGCAGAGGCCAAAGCCGCCCGCCGCGATGAACATGCCGTCAAAGAGCAGCCCGTCGAGGGCCTCTGCGGCATTGGCGTAAATCTTTTTCATGAAACTCCCCTCATAGTCATGAGAACGGGGCGGGGCGCGATGGCCCTGCCTGTCTGGCGTTGTTCTACATGAAGGGGGCGCGGGGGGCCAATAGAGAAGTTTTTGCAATTCAACGTATCTCGGGTTCTCCATGGCCCTGAGAAAACGGTTGGTTTCTGCACCCCCGGAAATTGTTGAGGTTCGCAGCATTTCGCCTGCAATCCCTGAAATCTCAACCATCATCGGCCACGTTACTGAAAACAGGCAAAAGCCCAAGGCAATTGGAAACGTTTAAAAAAGGAACAATCGAAGCAGGATGTTAATGAGTTCGAATAGTATCTCAAGGAGGGTTGAACATAAAGCGGATTGAAGTCTTCGCAGCCACTTTGATCCGTCACTTTGGGCGGTGGTTTCAACAGGTCGAC